>JBKECD010000181.1:0-17364 GCA_047974225.1 Mangrovibacterium sp. | reverse complement strand
TTTGCTGCGGTGTTTAAAATGCAAGACCCCTCGGGGAAAAACTATGCGGTGAAATGCTTTCTGAAAGAGCAAGCAGGGCGTGAGGAAAGCTATCCTTTGATTGCGGAGGCTTTGGAATATGTGTCCTCGCCCTATTTGCTGACCACCAAATATCTCTCGAAAGAAATCTTTGTGGACACGAAAGACTCCACCGATGAGGAGTTTCCGGTCTTGCTGATGGATTGGGTGGAGGGGGTAACACTCGACCGCTATGTGATCAATAATTTGACAGACCCCAATGCGCTGCATCTGTTGGTCTATCAGTTTGCGAAGATGGCGGCATGGTTGCTGGCGCAAGATTTTGCGCATGGCGATTTGAAGCCCGACAATATCTTGGTGAAAGAAGATGGTTCGCTGGTTTTGGTGGACTATGACGGGATGTATGTCCCTGCCATGAAAGGGCAACAGGCGCGCGAGCTGGGCAGTCCTGATTTTCGGCATCCCCTCCGCAGCGATGCGGACTTCAACGAGCATATAGATGATTTTTCTTTGGTGAGCATTTTGCTCTCCCTCAAGGCTATTGCGCTCCACCCCGAATCCTTGCAGCAGTATGGCGCAGCCGACCGCCTGCTGCTTTCCGCCACCGACTATGCCGACCTCAGCAAATGCCAATTCCTCCAAGATTTATTTCCCTCGACAGATGCCGAGCTCAATCAGCTTTATGGCATGTTTCTCATTGCTCATAGTCAGCAAAATCTCGCTTTCGTGTCTTTCCGATTGCTAAATCTGAAGAAACCAAGGTTGGTGGAAGTGGAAGTGTTATCGACGAAAGTTACGGATGCAGAAATTGAAAACGGCGTGAGTGATGGTGAGGGAGGTTTGTATAGTGCTGATGGAAAAAGGTTTTTGAAATATAGCGGAGAGGATGCTAGTTATACTGTAAAAGCGGGGACAAAGGTGATTTGTGATAGTGCTTTTTATTGGTGTAAAAATCTTAGTTCGCTAACTCTCCCCAATTCGTTAACGCATATCGGGGAGTGTGCTTTTTCTGAGTGTGAAAATCTTAGTTCGCTAACTCTCCCCAATTCGTTAACGCATATCGGGTCGAGTGCTTTTTCTGAGTGTGAAAATCTTAGTTCGCTAACTCTCCCCAATTCGTTAACTCATATCGGGAGTGGAGTTTTCTGCGACAGTGGAATACAGCAAGTGAACTGCCTATCTTCCCACTTTAGAGTGATAGATGATGTGCTATATACATCAGATATGAAAACGCTTTTGTGTTATTTTTCAATAGCAACGGAATTTGATGTGCCCAATACGGTAACGCATATCGGGGATAGTGCTTTTTCTGAGTGTGAAAATCTTAGTTCGCTAACTCTCCCCAATACGTTAACGCATATCGGGAATGGTGCTTTTTTTAGGTGTTTTGGTCTTAGTTCGCTAACTCTCCCCAATTCGTTAACGCATATCGGGAATGGTGCTTTTGAATGGTTTGAAATCAATATCCCCAAAGGAACTAAAGCTCATTTTGAAAAGTTAATAGATAGTGATTATCACTCAGAACTTCACGAAATTTAAACGAATAGAGATGATCATCATAGAATCAAAGCGCAAGAAGCCGGAGAATATATTGAAGAAATATCCGGGGGCTATTTTGGCGGATGTAACGAGCAAGGCGGAGGATGATTTGCGGAAGTTGAGTCCCTTTTATCCGCATGGGGGAATCCCGGTGCCTTTTAGCGAGGGAATCACCGCCACTTGTGTGGAGGCGGTGTGGCAAGGGCTGAAGGTGTTTGAGCATTCAGATGTGGATGTGCATTTGTTTCAAAATGACACCATGCGCAACATCAAGCGGACAGTGCGCACCCATGGGACTCCCCGAGGGCATCGCAAGGGGGTGCATGGTGCCGAGCTGTTGGGATATGTGGAAGCTCGAAAAGAGATTTTTATCCCTACTTATCGCTGGGTGCTCGAAAATAAAGTGCCTCGCATCATCGACCGCCTGCGAGAAGCTGCTCAACACCAAACGATCATCTTGCTCGATTATGACACCAACGATGATGTGGAGAACACTCAAAAACCGCTGTCGCACGCTGCGCTCATCAAAGCTTTTGTGGACGGCACTTATCCTTATGGCAACGAAAAAGAACCGAAAAAAGAACTGACACAATTAACCTTATTCTAGCGATATGAACAAGAAAACAAATGCACAGGATTACATCAATATCCTTAATCGAGAAAATATTACGACACTATATCATTTCACCGACCGTGAGAACCTCGAATCCATCATCAACCATGGTGGTCTTTATTCGTGGGCGGATTGCGACGCTAAGGGAATCACCGTCGGCAGACCGGGCGGAAGCGACACGTCGAGAAATTTAGACCGTCGTGATGGTTTGCAAAATTTTGTGCGGGTGAGCTTCACCAAAAACCACCCCATGATGTTTGTGGCAATGAACGATGGGCGGATTGTCAATCCTGTGATTTTGGAAATCGAAACCGATGTGGTTTGTGCCGAGGGCAGTCGATATGCCGACCGCAACGCCACAAAAAATGGAGCGCAAGTGGGTGAAGGTCTCGACGACTTCAAGCGCATTCACTTCAGCTCGGTGAAGAAAAACAAGCACTTCGACCTTGATGATGATGAGCAGCCGTTCTATCAAGCTGAGGTGTTAGTGAAGAACCATATTCCGCTCAGCAAGATTAAGAATATTGCTAATTTCGGTATTCCTATTCCCACCAATCCACAGGTGCTGCAAGGGAAAATCCCTTACACCGCACAGATTACCCGAGAAACGCCCACGGCTTTCATCTTCTTGGTGGATCATTCGGGAAGCATGGGCAGCAGCACCACGCTGGCAGGCGAAAGAAGCACGCTAGCTGAGGCGGTGGCGAAGATTGTCAATAATCAAATCAATGAGCTGGTGCTCCGCTGCATCAAGTCGAATGAAATCAGACATTACTATGATATTGCCGTCATTGGCTATGGCGAAACGGCTTATAGTGGTTGGAAGGGAGTGCTAGAGGGGCGTGATTTTGTGTCGCCCCAAGAGCTGCATGACAATCCCTATAAGAAGTTCACCATGCGTGAGGAGAAACGCACACGCCGAGGAACGGAAATGAAAGAGGTGGAGAAAGTGCAGTGGGTGGAGGCGCAAAAAGATGGCAATTGGACATCGCTCCACAAGGCTCTCGACCGTGCTAAAGGAATGTTGGAGCAATGGATGCAGAAATATGAAGGCAAGGATTGCTATCCGCCGACGATTATCAACATCACCGATGGGGAATATAATGGGGCATCACACGAGGAGGTGCAGCAAAAAGCCAATGAGCTCAAGTCGATGTTTACCAACGATGGGAATGTGATTTTCTTCAATATCCATATTTCCGATAATGAGGAGGCGAGCTTGTCGTTCCCCACCAATCGGTCGGAACTGAATGGCAACCGATATGGAGAAAGGCTCTTCGACCTTTCAAGCCTTTTGCCCTTGCGATATAATGAAGAAATAGCACGCCTGAACAATCAGGTCAGCCATGAGCGACACTCAGCTATGGCAGTGAATGTGGGCATGAACACCCTCATCAAGCTGATGGACATTGGCACACCGACTAATATTGCAGTTAAGTTATAAGTTTGAGTTATAAGTTTGAGTTATGAGTTGTGAGTTATGAGTTATGAGTTGGCTTCGCCATTAATCACCGTTAGGTCAATTCATAATTCATAATTCATAATTCATAATTCATAATTCATAATTCACAATTTCCCAAAGAATGAATAAAAGTATTTCCATAGGCAAAGAACAAGGCGGAATAAATGAAGATGCGGTGAAGTCCACCCAAGAATTGATTGCGGTGTCTGATGGTGCTGGTGGTGGCGGTGTCTTTGCCGAGAAGTGGTCGCGCTATCTGCTGGAGAAGCTTCCTAATTCGCCCATCGCTACTGCCGATGAACTCGATGCGTGGCTAGAAACAATCTGGGAGGAGTATTACAATGCGCAAGAAGAAGAAGCGAAGCAACTCAATCCGATGCTTCTAGATAAGTTCTATGATGAAGGCTCGTTTGCCACCTTGGCGGCATTGTGGCGAGTTTCGCCCCAAGCGTGCCAATGGATGAGTTTTGGCGATAGTGTAGTTTTTCACTATCACCGAAAGACAAAGAAGCTGGAGCATTCATTCAGTCAGTTGAGTGATTTCAACAACTCGCCCTATCTGTTGAGTTGCAAAGATGAATTGCAGAAGCAAGGCTTCCGAAGTGGGGCGTTTGCTATTGATGCTGACTCGGTCTTGCTAATGGCAAGCGATGCGCTGGCGCACTATATCCTGATGATGTATGCGGTGTATCATCCTGAGGAATATCGAGAAGACTTGCAAGCAGTGCAAGCACAGCTCAGCAAAAACAGCAATCTGGTGCGCACTGCCATGGCAGGCAATCGCTCGCAGGGATTTGAAAAGGAGGTGATTGATGCGCTCATTGCCAATGCCGAGAGCGAAAGCCGTTTCAAGTCATATCTCGAAGACCTGCACCGCAAAGGCTTGCTTGCCATTGATGATTATTCGTTGGCAGTGATGACAGCGCAAGAAGTCAGTTCAAAACGCCATTCGTTGACTTTGAAGCTGCAAAACACCTACCGCCGCCCACGTCGAGATATTCGGAAATATTCCCTTAAAAGGGAATATTGGAAGATATTCCTTTAAAAGGGAATATTGGTTCTATGTCGAATACAGTGGGTAAACTTCGCAAGTCCATAGGACTTGACTGTGCATAACCCCCAGATTCATCTGGGGGGGTAAAGATGAAGTGTGTGGGTTTCTACTAGCTTGTATATACCCCCAGATGAATCTGTGGGTCGGCTACAAACGACATAGAGCCAATCTATTTAAGTAGAAAGACCTGATTGCGTTTTATCTATTAAATCTATTTAAGTAGAAAGGCTTGATTTTGGTCTTATTTATTAAATCTATTTAAGTAGAAAGACTTGATTGCGTTTCTATTGATTCAATCCAAGAATCACAGAAAATATCGTACATTTGCTGGACTTTAAAACAACAACATCACACCATGTATAACTTCACAAACGACTATTCAGAAGGGGCGCATCCTCGCATTCTGAACAAACTCATTGAAACCAATTTGGAGCAAGATTTGGGCTATGGCGATGATAAATATTCGGTGGAAGCTCGGGAACTGTTGAGGCAAAAGATGGATAATCCAAATGCGGCGATTTATTTCGTTTCGGGTGGCACACAAGCCAATTTGTTGGTGATTTCATCCTTGCTCCATGTTCATGAAGCTGCCATTTGTGCCAACACCGGACATATCTTTGTGCATGAAGCTGGGGCAATTGAGGCGGTGGGGCATCGGGTCATCAGCATTGATTCGGAAGATGGGAAATTGAATCCTACAGCCATTCGGCAGATGCTGCAAGAATATACTTTGCGCCCTCATGTGGTGAAACCTCGTCTAGTGTATATCTCTAATTCCACCGAAATAGGTACTATATATAGTAGGGCAGAACTGCAAGCTCTTTCGGATTTCTGCCGAAGTGAGGGCTTGTTGCTTTTTATGGATGGCGCACGTCTAGGGCATGCGCTGACTGCCGAAGATAATGATTTGACCCTTTCAGTTATTGCTGAGCTGACCGATGTGTTCTACGTTGGAGGAACAAAAAACGGAGCGTTGCTGGGCGAAGCCATTGTGTTTAATAATCCTGATTTAGCTCCCGAGTTCGACTATGTGGTGAAGCAAAAAGGGGCGTTGCTCGCTAAGGGTAGAGTGTTGGGCATTCAATTCTCGGAGCTGTTCAGAGATGATTTGTATTTCGACCTAGCGCGCCATGCCAACCGAATGGCAATGAAGCTTTCCAAGGCAATCAGTGAGCAGGGATATTCATTCCTTTCGCCTTCCTCCACCAACCAGATTTTCCCTATTCTGCCGCATGCGCTCATCAAGAAGCTTAGCGAGAAATATCTCTTTTATGAATGGCAGGTGATGGACGAACAGCATTCCGCCATTCGGTTAATCACTTCGTGGGCAACCGATGAAAGCGTGGTGGAGAAATTTGTGGGGGAATTGAGAATTGAGAATTGAGAATAGCCCTGCAAGGGCGACATATAATAGCATAGGGCGCAAGCCCTATGAATTAGTGGCGCAGCCTAATTCATAATTCATAATTCATAATTCATAATTCATAATTCATAATTCATAATTCATAATTCATAATTCAACCAATCCAACCAATCGGTGAGCATGTGAAATAGCAATCCAAGACCTATAATATTAAAAGGTTTCCGAAGAAACAATAAAGTGAAATACACCGCCATGGCATAGTAGCTGTGTAAGGGGTGGAAATTGATGCTGCATCGGTTGGGGTCGAAAATGGGTGTGGCGAGCAGATGGTCTAAATCCACCAACATGGTGGCAAGCATGATGAGGTAGGCACGTTTCCAATCTTTTCGGAAAAACACCCATGCAAGGACAATAGGGAAGATGAGATGCAGAAAATAATGTATGAAGGTTTGCATGGGGCAAAGATAGAGATTGTGTTTCCAATACATTGTTTTTGAGGCACAATAATTCAAAATATTGCATTTCAAAAAAATAACAAACAAAAAGCTTTTCTGAAAGTGTGCTTTTGATTTTCGATTGAGGTGAATTAAAATCTTATTGTTTTGATGAAATAATTTGTGATAACTTTAATAGTGTACTGTTAACTCTATCTTGATTGATTCTATTTAGCATCAAAAAAACAAGAAAACTAACCATCGTTTGTATTTAATAGCCTATTTTTGTGGGACAAAATATTTATAAACCCTTGATTTATTTGCTATGTCAAGAAAACTTTTAATACGAGATTTAACTCTCCGTGATGGTCAACAATCCTTGTTTGCCACTCGTTTGCGCCAAGCGCAAATCGACAGAGTTCTCCCTTTCTACAAGTCAGCCAACTTTTACGCCATGGAAGTGTGGGGTGGTGCGGTGCCTGATTCGGTGATGCGCTACTTGAATGAAAACCCATGGACACGCTTGAAAACTATCAAGTCGGCAGTCGGTGATGTGAGCAAGCTTACTGCGCTTTCTCGTGGTCGTAACCTTTTCGGATATACACCATATCCTGAAGATATCATCGAAGAGTTCTGCTCGCACTCTGTGGATTCGGGCTTGGGCATCATGCGTATCTTCGATGCGTTGAATGACACCAACAACGTGAAATCAACTATTAAGTATGTGAAAAAGGCTGGTGGTATTGCCGATTGTGCCGTGTGTTACACTATCGACCCAGCTGGTTTGGAGCCTCCTGTTTTTACGGATAAATACTTCGTGGACTTGGCCGTAGAGCTTGAAGGATTGGGAGCGGACATGATTACCATCAAAGACATGAGTGGTTTGATTCCTCCGATGAAAGTGGCTAAATTGGTGAAAGAAATCAAAGCGGCTACAAGCATTCCTTTGGATTTCCACACCCACTGTACTCCGGGCTATGGCTTGGCTGCGGTGCTTACTGCCATCATGAGCGGTGCCGATGTGGTGGATACTAACATCTGGAACTTCGCTGGTGGTCCTGCAGCTCCTGCAATTGAATTGATTTATATCTTCTGCCAAAAACTAGGCGTAGAGCTAGATATTAATATGGAAGCGGTGGCACAAATTAGTGCTGAATTGTTGAACATCCGCAAGGAAATGGCGGACATCGACACCAACCCAATTCCAAACCCATTCAACCCATTAACTGACAAACTTCCTGCTGAAATTGACGCACAATTCGACGCTGCTATTGCGGCCGTAAACGCTGCTGATGAAAAAGCAATGTTGGACGCTTGTCATGCCATTGAAGACTACTTCGGTTTCCCAAAACCAAACCTTTTGGTGCAAAAAGCGGAAGTACCCGGCGGTATGTACACCAACATGGTGGCGCAATTGAAAGCCTTGAAATCAGAAGACATCTTGGAAGATGCCATGAAATTGATTCCAACGGTGCGTTTGGCTGCTGGTCTGCCTCCTTTGGTAACACCAACATCGCAAATCGTGGGCGCGCAAGCGGTGAACTGTGCGATGGACATCAAAAACGGCAAGGAAATGTATAGCAACGTTTCCAACCAATTCAAGAGCTTGGTGAAAGGTGAATATGGTCACACGCCAATCCCTGTGAATGAAGATTTCCGTGAAAAACTTTGCGGTCATCGCGATGCTCGTGATTTTGATACAACTAATTATACTTACCAACCCAACCCAGCACTCGAAAACTGTGGTGGTGTGCAATTGGCCGAGAACCGTGAGGAAATCATGTTGCTCGAATTGTTCCCCTTGGTGGCGAAAGACTATCTCACAGGCGTGAAGAAAGCGGCTTGGGAAGCTCAAGGCGGTGGCGCAGCTGCGGCAGGTGCTTCGGCTGTGGCAACAACAGTTTATGGCGAAGCGGTGGTTACTCCTCTTCCCGGTAAAGTGTTGGAATTCCTAGTGAAAGTGGGCGACACCGTGAAGTTTGGCGACCCAATCGCTGTGGTGGAAGCCATGAAAATGGAAAATACTATTACAGCTACTTGCGATGGAACTGTGAATGGAATCATGGCTGCTGAGGGCGATACACTGCCTGCTGAAGCTGCTTTGATTGATGTGGTTTCAGGCAATGTAACTGTTGGCGGTGCTGCTTCGGGAGCTGCTGCTGTGGTGGGTGAGGCGATTGTTACTCCTCTTCCTGGTAAATTGTTGGAATACCTTGTTGCTTCGGGCGATGCTGTGAAAATGGGCGACCCTGTGGCGGTGGTGGAAGCCATGAAAATGGAAAACACCATTTCAGCTACTTGCGATGGTTTCGTAAATGCTCTTACAGCTACTGTGGGCGACACGCTTCCTGCGGAAGCTCCATTGATGGACATTGTGGATAGCAAAGATAAAGTAGGCATGGTGGCTGAAGGAGCTGCTGGTCCTGTAATCTCTGGTCCTACCACTGCTATCACCGTGCCAATGCCCGGTAAAATCCTTTCGATTGCCGTGAAAGTAGGCGACAAAGTAACAGCAGGACAAGATGTCTTGGTGCTCGAAGCCATGAAAATGGAAAACAGCATCACATCAGAACTCACTGGTACTGTAGCTAAAATCAATGTAGAAGTAGGCGCAGTTGTTCCTGCTGACTCTAAAGTGATTGAAGTGGTGGTGGATTAAGTTTTAGCTTTGCTGCTTTTTAGCTTTGGCTAACGCCGCATTGCTTTCAGCGCATTGCTTTCAGCGCAGCCACAGCATGAAGTAAAGCGGCGCAGCCACAGCATGAAGTAAAGCGGTGCAGCTCAAGCACGAAGTAAAGCGCAAAGCCACGCACTATAATAAAGAATCCCTCAAGTAGAGATGCACGTCCGTGCATCTCGCTTGGGGGATTTTTTTTGATTGTTAGTAAGCATTCACCAACCCCTGATAAGGGGTTGAATAATATTAGCCGTAGGTGAAACCTACGGAACGCCAAACGCATCATACATCCTAGCAAGCTCGAATTTCCATTTTAGAAAAATGTTAGATCTAAGGAATAAGAAAAGTAAATTTTCGCTACCTTTACCTCAAATTAAATTCTCAAAACATGAACAGACTTATTTTATCGCTTGTCTTGCTCGCTTCACTTGTGGCTTGCGGACAGAAAAAGGAAAACAAAAAGACTGACAATCAACCATTGACGGTTACTTCGGAAAACTATTGTCGTGCGGAAACCGACCAAACGTTTACTTATTATAGTAAGCTCGCTCCAATAAATAAGTTTTTTCACTACAAGCAACTCACTCCGCTCGATAATCAAGGGGTGGTGCGCATGAACCGTGATTGTGTCTATTCAGGCGGACTGATTGACACCAAAGGTGGGGCAACTTTAACCGTGCCTGCAATGCCTGATAATCGCTATATGTCGGTGATGCTGACCGATAATGATATGTATGTGCCTGAAATCTATCATGAAGCAGGGACTTACAACTTGCCCGAAGATACGCGCTATCTGTTTGCGGTGATTCGCATTCAAATCCTCGACCCAACCGATGCCGAAGAACTCCAAATGGTGAACGCTCTGCAAGAACAATTCACGATTAATGCCACCAATGCAGAACCTTTCGTTGCTCCGAATTGGGACAAAGCGTCGTTGAAAAAATTGCACGACCAATACAATGCCGAGTTTGCGAAGTTCGATAAATACCCCGATGAATGGTCGGGCAAACGAGGAGAAGTGAACGACGAAACCAGAAAGCTCGCTGTGGCTGGTGCGTGGGGATTGTTCCCAAACAAAGAAGCAACCTACATCAATTATGATGGCGGAAACCTTTCGGGCGATGCAGCCTATGTGGCGACTTATCGAGTGCCTGAAAATAATGCCTTTTGGTCGATTACCGTCTATGGTGTGGATGGCAAAATGCAGAAAGAGAATTGCATCCTCAATGAAACCAATGGGGTGAAAAATGCCGATGGCACTTACACCGTTTATTTTGGTTCAGCTGAAAAATGTCCTAATGCCAAGAATAGATTGGATATCACCGATGGGTGGAACTTCTTGATGCGTGTCTATCTCCCCGGAGCAGAAGTGTTGGAAGATAGATATGTGCTGCCAGAAGTGCAAGTGGTGAAGTAAATAATCAAAAATAAAATATCATGAGAAAACAACTTTTAATTCTCGCAGCAGCTTCGATGGTTTTTCTTTCAGCTTGCAAAGAAAACGCCAAGCAACAATCTTGTTGCGCTACTGAAAAAACAGAACAAGCAGGCGGTGATAAATCGTGGAAAGAAGAATATGCCTACACCTTGGGCTATCAGGCTTATATGTATGCCTATCCGCTAGTGAAAATGTCGGAACTACGCTATGATTGGGTGACGAACCCCGATGCAAGTTTCTATGCACCACTCAACTTCTTTCACTCGAAAAGAGCACTTGCCAACCATAAAAACTACACTACAGGCGGTTCGCCAAACCAAGATACACTCTATGATTGGGGTTGGGTGGACTTGACCGATGGACCAGTCATTTTATCGCACCCCGAAATGGGCGACCGCTATTTTGTGTTTGAAATTGCCGATATGTTCTCTGATAACTTCGCCTATGTGGGGCAACGCACCACAGGTGGAAAGGCTGGAGCTTTCGCCATTATTCCTCCGGGATGGAAAGGTAAATTGCCTAAAGGTATCACCGATTCTTTTCAATCGACTACTAATTCGGTGTTGATTTTCGGTAGAACCTTCGTGCAAGATGAAGCTGATGTGAAAACAGTGAACAAACTGCAAGAGCAATATCACCTCACGCCGTTGGCTTATTGGGGCAAAGACCGTTCGACATTGCCACAAAAACACGAGGCGTTTAAGCCTTTCGATAGAAGCATCGACCCACTAGCGGATTGGAAAACCATCGTTTCGGTGTGGAAAGAAAACCCACTTCGTCGCGACGACCAATTGATTAAACTCTTTAGCACGATTGGTATTAGCCCTGATTCTTCGCCTGAAGAATTAGATAATCTGATTCCTGAAATCAAAGCAGGCTTGGCACGAGCAGCCAAAACGGGTCGTGCGCAATTGCATGCGGTTTTACAAACAGGCGGACTGAGCAATAAGGTGATTAATGGTTGGAACTATCCTCCTAGGGCTTTCGGACGATTGGGTTATTCCTATGAGTTCCCCGTGCGAGCTGCGATACAATGCGACCAAGGCATCATTGCCAATGACCCCGAGGAAGGTGTGTATATAAATACCTTTGAAGATAGCGAAGGCGTGTTGCTCAATGGTGATAATAACTACGAGATTAGATACACCAAAGAATCTTTGCCTCAGGTGAAATATTTTTATTCGCTCACCATCTACACCATGGATGCTAACTTCGTTCCGAATGAAATGATGCGCTACTCCGTTGGCGACAGAACTGAAGGAATCAATAAAAATGAAGATGGTACTTACACCGTCTATGTGCAAGCAGAAGCACCAACCGACCCTGCCAAAAGAGCCAATTGGTTGCCATCGCCCAAAGGAAAGAATTTCTACTTTGTGTTGCGAACTTATGGTCCCGAGCAAGCTGTGATTGAACAAACTTATACGCCTCCATCGGTGGTGAAAGTAAACTAATCAAGGAGAAAGTAAAAAAAAGATTCCCTCAAGCTACATGCTTGGGGGATTTTTTTATTCCCATTGTCGAAAATTAAAACTACTTTTGAGCTTTCAGCAAAAGTCTGCTGAAGAATAAAACTAACCCTAATGACAAGCTCGATTTCAGCCAAAGTTCCTCGGATTGATTTAGTTGATGCCTTGCGAGGCTTTGCCGTGATGGCAATTGTAATCATTCACAGCGTGGAGCATTTCATTTATCCTGTTTATCCTGATGTAGCTATTCAGCCCGAATGGCTGAATGCCTTGGATTCTGTGGCATTTAATGTGATTTTTGCACTTATCGCTGGCAAGGGCTACTCGATATTTGCGCTTCTCTTCGGATTCACCTTTTATGTGCAGCTGACCAATCAGCAGAGTAAAGGGGAGGATTTTCGCTTGAGATTTGTCTGGCGATTGATGCTTTTGAGTGTCTTTGCCACCATTAATGCAGCTTTCTTTCCGGGTGGTGATGTGCTGATGCTTTATGCGATTACGGGGCTTTCGTTGGTTTTGTTTTGCAAGCTGTGCGATAAGGCGTTGTTGTCGGTGGCTATTCTTTGTTTCATGCAGCCGGTGGAATTGTTTCACTTCGTGTGTGGCTTGGAGAATGCTTCGCACACGATGCCAGATTTGAATGTTGGAGGATTATATGGCGTAGTAGCTGAGGCGGTGAGTAGTGGAAATTGGAGCACTTTCTTGGTAGAGAATATCACGACGGGGCAGAAGGCTAGTTTGCTATGGGCTGTTAATGGTGGTCGCTTTGTGCAAACGATAGGCTTGTTTTTGCTCGGATTTTTATTTGCGAGAAAGAATTTATTTGTTAATGCGGCAGAAAATACTCGTTTTTGGATTAAATTATTGATTGTTTCAGCGATTTCGTTTGGAGTATTGTATCCCCTAAAAGTGGAATGGTTCGATAATTCTTCCATTCAAATTATCAAGAGCAGTATCGGCACGGCTTTAGATATGTGGCAGAAGTTAGCGTTCACATTGGTGATTGTGTCATCGTTTGTGCTGCTGTATTATCACACGAATTTCAGTCGCTGGTCGGAGCGATTGCGGATTTATGGCAAGATGAGCCTCACCAACTATATCACGCAATCCATCATCGGAGCATTGATTTTTTTCCCTGTGGGATTAAATCTTGCGCCTTATTTGGGCTATGCGGCAAGTGTGTTGGTTGGAATTTTAATTTTTGCAGTGCAGTTGCGAGCAAGTAACTGGTGGTATCATCGTTATCGTCAAGGTCCGCTGGAAAAGCTGTGGCATTGGGCAACTTGGGTGGGGAGAAGGTAGGAAATTAAAATCATCGTCCATGTGAGCTGATTATACAAAAAAAAGAGCGATTGAATTTTCAATCGCTCTTTTTTTTGTATAATCAGCTCACCACACTACAAGGCATTCACATGCTTGGTAACGCTTGATTTTAAGTTGGCTGCTTTGTTGGCGTGAATGATATTTCTCTTCGCCAATTTGTCAATCATAGAAGTTACCTTGGGAAGTTCTGCTGTTGCAGCTTCTTTGTCGGTAGTTGCACGTAAAGCGCGCAAGGCATTGCGCATTGTCTTTGCGTAGTATTTATTGTGAAGACGTTTTGCTTCGTCTTGTCTGATTCTCTTTTTTGAAGATTTGTGATTTGCCATTGTTACTATGTTGTACGAATGTATTTAAAAAAAAGTAGCCCGTAGGGGAATCGAACCCCTGCTACCAGGATGAAAACCTGGCGTCCTAACCACTAGACGAACGGGCCAACATGTCAATTCGCTATGTGTAATTCACTTTAGCGACTGCAAATATACAGTTGTTTTTTATTTCTGCAATGGGCGATGCTCATAAAAGGCGAAACTTTAACATTGATTTTGAAATTCAAACAGAAATGTTTTGCTTTTGTCTGATTTGACACTTTCTTTTTCAAAACACAGCGTAGATTTTTTTAATTCTTGACTGTGTTTAGAAAAACACGGAGCAGATTTTTTTAATTCTTGGTTGTGTTTAGAAAAACACAGGGCATATTTTTTTAATTCTTGATTGTGTTTAGAAAAACACGGAGTAGATTTTTCAATTTAGACAATGAATAGAAAGGCAAAAACATGTATATTTCGCCAAGCATTTAAACTTTTCAGAAAGAAAGCAGTCAAAGGGATGTATTTGAACATATGACAGAAGAAGAAATCATACACCAATTAAAGCACGGAGGAGATAAGCAGCGTGCTTTTCGAGCTTTAGTGAAGCAATATAAAGAACGTTTATATTGGCACATTCGTCGTATGGTGATTTCGCATGATGATGCTGATGATGTGTTGCAGAACACTTTTATCAAGGTGTGGAGTGGGGTAGAGGGCTTTCGATCGGAGGCGGGACTATATACTTGGATATATCGCATAGCCACTAATGAGTCGTTGAGCTTTTTAGCACAGCGAAAGCGAAAAGGAAGTGGCGATTATGAGGAGTCGCTTTTGGAGAATATGCAGGCAGACAGTTATTTTGATGGCGATGCAGCGCAAGTGTTGTTGCAGAAAGCTATTCTCACTTTGCCCGAAAAACAACGACTGGTGTTTAATATGCGATTCTATGAAGAGGTGAAATATCAAGACATGGCAAAGATTCTGAACACGAGCGAGGGGGCGTTGAAGGCTTCGTATCACCATGCGGTCAAAAAGGTTAGTGAATATGTCCAAAATAATGATATGCTGAGTTTGGATTAAACTTTTCGCATAAAAAACAATCATATAAAGTGATGAAAGATATAGAAAGATTAAAAAAGAGTGCAGGTAAGGGAGGTTTTAAAATACCTCAAACTTATTTGGATACCTTCGATGAGCGATTGGAGATGCGTATTGATGCTTTTGGGGCAGAGAGAAAAAAAACAACTAAAGTGATTCAATTCTTCAGACCGATGCTGGCATTGGCTGCCTGTTTGGTTTTGGCGGTGTTGTTGTTTGACTTTTCAGAGCAACAGCTGACGAACTCCTATGCAGACGCTAGGGATGAAAAAGATGAGGGCATGATTGAGCTGGTTGCAAGTGCTTATTTGGCGGATGCTTATTTGGCAGATTTGCTGATGCAAGAAGAGGTGGAGCAGAGTGCCAATGATGCGGAGGCGATGCTTAGCGAGCTGTCTTATTATATGAGTGATTTGGATTTAATAGCGGGGATGATTGTAGAATAAATAAAGATTTGAGATATGAAGCGGATTTTAATACTTGTAGTGATGCTGTGTGCCGGAACGATGCTTTGGGCGCAGCCTAGCGCAGAGCAAATAGAGCAGTTTAAAGCTCAGAAGGTGTCGTATATGACCGACAAAATGAACCTCAATACAGAGGAGGCTCAGAAATTTTGGCCGATATACAATGAATTTGATGAGTCAAGGTGGAAACTGCATAACCGTCGGCGTGAGCTGGAGTGTCAGTTGCGAGATGATTATGATCGATTGGCAGAGAAGGATTTTCAGCGCATTAATGCGGAGATGAATGATATTGCTCAGCGTGAGCTAAACTTGATTTTGAAGTATAACGCAAAGTTTCTCCAAGTGCTTCCAGCTAAAAAGGTGGTGTTGATAGTGCCTGTTGAAAATGATTTTCGCTTTCGGGTGATTAAAGATTATCGGAGAAAGCAGCGGGAGGATTGATCTTTTTTTGAAGATTTTGTCTTGCTAAATAATAAAGGGGAATCCGAAAGTTCGGATTCCCCTTTATTATTTGTGATTGTGTTAGAACATAAATTCTAAGCAATAGACGGCTGCCCCTGCAAGGTATCCGATGAGGGCTAGCCCCGAAATCTTTTTGAGATACCACATGAAGTCGATTTTTTCTAATCCCATAGCAGCTACGCCAGCAGCTGAGCCGATGATGAGCATGCTGCCACCAGTTCCGGCAGTGTAGGCGAGAAATTCCCAAAACACGCCATCTTGCATGAAAGCACCGCTTTCAGCCACGGGATACATCCCCATAGCGCCAGCCACCAGTGGCACGTTATCCACAATCGAAGAAAGCACACCGATAGTGAGGTCGATGAGGTAAATATTGCCTAGTTTTTCATCGAGCCATCCTGCCATCATGTTGAGCTGGCCAGCAGATTGCAAGGCTGCCACTGCTGATAGGATTCCTAAGAAGAACAAAATAGTAGGCACGTCAATTTTCTGAAGAATAGTTTCCACTGAAAGCTTGCGACGAATGTCATGCGGTTTTTTGCGATGCAAGACTTCTGAAATTGTCCAAATCACACCTAATGAAAGAAGCATGCCCATGTAAGGGGGGAGGTGGGTAATGGTCTTGAATATCGGCACGAAGATTAGTCCCAAGATGCCACTGATAAACATGATTTTCTTGTCGGTTTTGTTTGCTAGGCTTGCTTCTGTTTGCTTGGTTGCAGGTGCATGAATTGTTCCTTTGAGACGGAAGCTGAGGATGCTGAGCGGCACAACTATTGCCACAACGCTAGGCAAAAATACGCCTTCGACAATCTTTGCCGCTGTTACTTGTCCGCCAATCCAAAGCATGATGGTCGTTACGTCGCCAATGGGCGACCATGCGCCACCGGCATTGGCTGCCAAGACAATCATACTGGCGAACACCCAGCGCGTGTTTTTGCTGCTCACCACCTTGCGGAGCAAGGCAATCATCACGATGGTGGTGGTGAGGTTGTCGAGCAAAGCCGACATGAAGAAGGTGAGCACGCAAATTACCCAAAGGAGTTTTACTTTATTTTTTGTTTTGATGCGGTTGGTGATAAATTCAAAACCGCGGTGCGAATCGACCATCTCCACGATAGTCATAGCTCCCATGAGGAAGAATAGGATTTCGGCTGTTTCACCGAGGTGATGTACAGCTTCGTTTTCTGTAACAAATTCGCGGGCGGCATGTAAATTAAGTGTTAGCCCATGAAGCTCAGCGTATTCAGTCCAAGCAGTACTTAGCCCAGAGCTGAATATATCTTGTGCTCCAAGAATGTAGAGCACCCAGCACACGGTGCCGATGATAAGCGCCGTGGCAGCTTTGTTGATGTGGATGGTGTGTTCGAGGGCGATTCCGATGTAGCCCAAAACAAACACGATGACCATTAGTTCAAACATAATTAAGTGTGTTTTAGTAAATGTTTTTAAAAGATGTTGCGAAGGTAAACCTCTTGTAATACATAAAAGCTAATGGAGAGAGAAAAGAGTATAACTTTTTATTTATTTAATTTTGGAGTATATTTGTAGAATGAAAGTTGCCACATTTTTAGCTGAAGGTTTCGAGGAAACTGAAGCTATTGCCACGATTGATTTATTGCGACGAGCAGGTCTGACTGTT
>JBKECD010000154.1:0-14904 GCA_047974225.1 Mangrovibacterium sp. | reverse complement strand
TTTGTCTATGTCTGGCACATGAACTCGGCTGGCGTGGCTTTGGGCACAGTGCTGGCGCAATACACCGGACTGCTCGTTTCTTTATTCTTGCTGAAAAAACACTATGGCAAACTGTTTCAACACTATCATAAGAAGTTGCTGCTCGATGTGCCATTTCTGAAAAACTTTTTTCGAGTGAATAGCGATATTTTCATTCGCACCTTTTGTGTGATTGTGGTTTTCACGCTCTTCACCTCGAAATCGGCAGGCATCAACGACCATATTCTGGCGGTCAATTCAATTTTGATTCAGTTTCTGATGTTCTTCTCTTTCTTTATTGATGGCTTTGCTTTTGCGGGCGAAGCCTTGGCGGGCAAGTTCGTAGGGGCGAAAGATGAAGTGTCATTTCGACTTTTAGTGAAGCGACTTTTTGCGTGGGGAGCAGCTCTTGCGTTAGCTTTCAGCTTGATTTACTTGGTGGGCAATCGGGGCATTATTTCGCTGCTCACAAGCAATGCAGAGATTTATGAGACGGCTCGTCAGTTCCTGCCGTGGGTGGTGGCAATTCCGCTTTTTTCCTTTGCTTCCTTTGTGTGGGACGGCATTTATATAGGCATCACCGCCTCGCGCGAAATGCGCAACAGCATGTTGGCTTCAACCATTTTGCTCTTTGCTCCTGCTTTCTTTCTGATGCAGTCGGTGATTGGCAATCATGCGCTGTGGCTCGGCATGTGCATGTTTATGCTCGGACGAGCGATTTTTCAAAGCTTGCTTTTTCCGAGGGTGATGCGGAAAGCGTTTTAGAAAAAACGATTTGAAATTTGCGAAAGACGGGAAAAAGTGTAACTTCGTGCTTTACTACTATAAAAGCATAAACTAAAATAGGCGCAGCCACTGAGCACTTTGCACTTTGCACTTCGCACTAAAAAAGAAACAATGGCAGAAAATAACTTCGTTGATTATGTAAAGATATTTTGCCGCTCGGGCAATGGTGGAGCTGGCTCGACCCACATGCGTCGTGAAAAATATATCCCCAAGGGGGGTCCCGACGGTGGTGATGGCGGTCGTGGAGGTCATGTGATTGTGCGAGGTAATGCGCAGATGTGGACACTCCTCCACTTGCGCTATCAGAAACACATCTTTGCGGGGCATGGCGAGTCGGGCGGCAAGCAGCGAAGCACCGGTGCCGATGGCGATGATGTGGTGATTGAAGTGCCGCTCGGCACGGTGGCGAAAGATGGCGAAACTGGTGAGTTCCTCTTTGAAATCACCAAAGATGGCGAAGAGCAAATCATCGAGAAAGGCGGTCGTGGCGGATTGGGCAACTGGCATTTTAAATCGTCGACCAACCAGACGCCACGCTATGCACAGCCGGGCGAGGAATATTCCGAAGGATGGAAAACGCTCGAATTAAAAGTGCTCGCCGATGTTGGACTCGTGGGCTTTCCGAGTGCTGGAAAATCAACTTTGCTTTCGGTGGTTTCGGCCGCCAAACCGAAGATTGCAGACTATCCATTCACCACACTAGTGCCCAACTTGGGCATTGTGTCGCACCGCAACAATCAATCATTTGTGATGGCCGACATTCCCGGAATTATCGAAGGAGCTCACCAAGGCAAAGGGCTAGGCTTGCGCTTCTTGCGCCACATCGAGCGCAATTCAATGCTGCTCTTCATGGTGCCCGCCGACAGCAAAGACCATCGCGCAGAATACAATATCTTGCTCAGCGAGCTCGAAGAATACAATCCCGAATTGCTCGACAAAGATAGATTTCTGGTGATTTCAAAAGCTGACTTTCTCGACGACACACTGAAAGCCGACATCTCCAAAGAGCTGGCAGACATTCCACATGATTATATTTCAGCGGTGGCAAATATCGGAATTGTGGAATTGAAAGACAAAATCTGGAACATGCTTAACCGATCAATAGACTAAAATCATGCTGGAAAAAATCATTGAATTAGACAAAAGTATTTTTTACTTCCTGAATGGACTTCATTCGCCCACCTTCGATGTGGCAATGTCGCTATTCACACGTGCCGAATTGTGGGGGGCGTTTTTTATTGCTATTATTATCTGTATCGGGCGTACTTTCGGGCGCAAGTCGCTCGGGGTGTTTTTGGCGTTGGGCTTGATTGTGCTGATTGCCGACCAAGGGTCGGGATTAGTGAAAGAATGGGCAGGACGACTTCGCCCGACACACGACCCAAGCATGCAAGGGCTCGTGCATTATGTGATTAAGCGAGGTGGCAAGCTCAGTTATTTCTCGGCTCATGCCGCCAACACCTTTGGGGTTGCCATGTTTCTCTCGCTGCTTTTCAAAAACAGAACCTTTAGTATTATTGTATTCTCATGGGCTGCCATTGCAAGCTACACCCGCATCTACCTTGGACTACACTTCCCTGCTGACATCCTCACTGGCATCACCTTTGGACTGCTCATTGGCTGGGGCATGTTCCGACTAGTCGGCTATCTTGATCGTCGCTTCTTCGGACTGACATCCTCACGTGTGTCGAAAACAATGCTTTCCGTGCAGCAATCGCAAACCATCTTATTGGTGTTTATCATGACTATACTCATGGTCATCCTTGTTGCAAATCGCCTGCTGCATACAGGATTGATTGCGAATTATTAGAAGCTTCGCACTTTAGAAAAACACACTATGCTAAACAACTACCTTGTCATTATGGCTGGCGGAATCGGGAGCCGATTTTGGCCCGCAAGCACTTCGGAAAAACCAAAGCAATTTCTCGATATGCTCGGCACTGGCGAAACTCTATTGCAACACACCGTGAATAGATTTGCCAACATTTGCCCTAAAGAAAATATTTTGGTCGTTACCTCCGAACACTATGTGTCGCTGGTGAAAGAGCAAGTGCCCGAACTGCTCGACGACAACATCTTGGCGGAGCCTTGCATGCGAAACACAGCACCCTGCATAGCCTATGCTACTTATAAAATCAGGAAAAAGAATCCCAACGCAAATATTGTGGTCAGCCCTGCCGACCACCTGATTGTGGACATTGTGCTTTTTCAGCAAGAAGTCCTCGCTGGATTAGATTTCAGCTGGAACAATGATGCCATTTTGACACTAGGCGTTCAGCCCCACCGCCCAGAAACAGGCTATGGATACATTCAAACAAGCGATAAAAACGCTGTGATTGCTCCGGTGAATGCTTTCAAGGAAAAACCGCAGCTTGAAGTGGCAAAAGAATACTTGGTGGCTGGCGGCTATTATTGGAATGCAGGCATATTTATATATAAGGCACAAACAATGATTGACGCTTTTGAGTTGCACAATCCTTCTCTTGCGAGCACTTTTGCGAGCATTGAAGAGAAACTTTATACTTCCGAAGAGAAAACGGTGATTGCCGAAATATTTCCCACCTGTGAAAACATCTCGATTGATTATAGCGTGATGGAAAAGGCAAGCAACTTATTTGTGCAGAAAGCCACCTTCTCATGGTCGGATTTAGGCACTTGGACTTCCCTTTGGGAGAAGCGCGATAAGCTCGATGTGGCAGAAAACAGCTCGTCGGCAGCGGTGAGCAAGTTTTATGAAAGCTCGGGAGTGCTGGTGCAAACCGAAACAATCAACAAGGTAGTTGTGCAGGGATTGCACGATTATATTGTGGTGGAAGCCAACGGCGTACTCATGATTTGTAGCAAGCAGGAAGAACAACGAATCAAACAATTTGTGAGCGATGTGGAAAATGACAACTAAACACGCTCAGCAACTTAACCTGTGGGCAATCATCTTGTGGATTGCGGGCATCTTATATGCCTGCCTTACGCCAAATGAAGATATGCCCAAGGTGAATTTCTTTGAGGGGTTCGACAAGCTAATGCATTTCTTGTTCTACTTCGGATTTATCATCTTGCTGCTCATCTATCGACTGCAAAAACATTGGAATAATGCTTGGGGCGGCGCAATGATTGCGCTTGTTGCTTCCTTTGGCATCGGCGTAGAATATTTGCAACGAGCCTTAGAGGAAGGACGAAGTTTTTCGGTGGAAGATATGTTGGCAAATTGCCTCGGATTGCTCGGAGGAATTGTAATCTATCTGCTGCTCGAATCTACTTTGGCACGTTTTTTGTCAGCTTTAAAGAAATAATATAAATAGAATACATATGAAATTAAATGAATCTTCAAACCCTACGCTAAGCGATAAGGTGTTTTCAAAATTCGCTTATGCAAGCGAAGAATCAAGAATGACCACAACAGGCGCTATGAATAAAACAGCCATCTTGCTGGCTATTGCCATTGTGGCGGCTTCTTTTGTGTGGGCGAAAGTCATGGCAAACCCTGCCGCAGCAATGCCTTGGGTGATTACTGGCTCGCTCGCTGGCTTTGTGGTGGCTCTCATCACGAGCTTTAAGCCGCACTTGGCAAAAACAACAGCTCCGATTTATGCAGCCCTCGAAGGTTTATTCCTTGGTGGAATTTCAGCCTTGATGGAAGCATCCTATCCCGGCATTGTGATGAATGCTGTGGCACTCACCATGGCAGTTTTTGCGGTGATGCTTTATTTATACCGCTCGGAGAAAATCCGTGCCACAGGGAAATTCCGCACCGGTGTCATCGCTGCCACAGGTGGCATTGCACTCGTATATTTTGTGAGTTTCATCTTGGGATTGTTTGGTGTGAATGTAGGATTTATGCACGGTGGCGGTACGCTGAGCATTGTCATCAGCTTGGTAGTTGTGGCAGTGGCAGCACTCAACCTAATCCTCGATTTCGATTTCATCGACAAAGCAGCCCGCAATGGTGCGCCTAAAGAGATGGAATGGTATGGTGCTTTCGGCTTGATGGTTACCCTCGTGTGGCTATACATCGAAATCCTTCGATTGCTATCAAAATTCGCTTCGAGAGATTAAATTCGAGTTGTTTCTGTCTCGAAACAAGCGCCTTTTTTAAAAATACATGCTAAAAAGTTTGCAACTCAATAGAAACTACTTATATTTGCAGCCCGAAATAGTATTATTAGAAAAGAATAACATAAAATATTTAGCGAAGAAAAAAGACATCCACCCAGAAGAATCCCGTATGGTTGCGTTTAAAGATATGTCTGACGGCACAATCTTTCTTACCAAATCTACTATTCAGACAAAAGACACAGAGACCGTTGATGGCGTTGAGTATCCACTTGTGAAACTTGAAATCTCAAGTAGCTCTCACCCTTTCTACACCGGAAAAATGAAACTTGTTGACACCGCTGGTCGCGTTGATAAATTCATGAACCGATACAAAAAACACATGGAAAACAGATAATATCTGTTGGCTGTATTTTGTTTTTCGTAGAACGAACAAAATAAAAAATCCAGAAAGCTTCGGTTTTCTGGATTTTTTTATTTGCTTAGCAGTATCATTATCAATCCCCTTTTCTATGAAACGCCTATTTATAATCACCCTGACACTTAGCTCCATTTTCTTTTATTCCTGCTCACTCCTCGAAGTCTCCATGACTAGCGACACCGAGCCACTGAGTAAAGATGAACTGAGCAAACGATTTGCCACTCGCACATTTTCTTCCGACTTCATCACGCAAGTATCTATGCTTGCCGACTCCATCGCTACCTATAGCGAAGCGACCGACCATAAGAAGAATGCAATCCAATGGAAGCTTAATGTGGCAAACACGCTCTCTCCCATTGCCTTTCAGTCAAAAGGCGATTTTGCACTCTTGGAAACATGGATTTTCTGCTCGCAGATGAACACTTTTCTAAGCCAAGCTAGCGCCGACAGCCTGTTTGGATCAACCTATGCAAGCCAAGTGCAAGCTTGTGCCAACGAAGGGCTGCAACATATCGACCGAACCGCCAAAAGACTATTCAGCAAAGAGGATTACACCGCCGCATCTCAGTTTGTGAACAACTACGCTTCGCTGCATCCTTTTTCATCGCTCCAATTTAGTAGCCCGAGCATTATCGAGCAATATCAAGCCTATCGGCAAATTCCTGATTCGCTGCTATTTGCCCAATCGGGCACAATTGCAAATATCGTCGGAGATTTAACTGAGCGACTGGAAATGTATGGCAAACAAATGCAGCGAAACATTGATTGGCGAACAGATTTGATTACCAGCAACTGGGATGCCGACTCGGTGGCGCAACAATTCATGCAACAAACCGACACCCTAACAGCGCTTTTATATGCTTTGTCGGATATCGCTCGACATTCACCCGAACTAGCCGAACAAATCGCCGCCAACATGAATGCGGAATTGCAACCTATCATTGGCGATATAAACGGATTAATGTTTAGCTCCATGGCGCAATTTAGCCAGCAACGAGACTCCATACAGCTTTTTATCAATGCCCAACGAATGGCATTGCAGCAAGATATCACCAAATCAGGCGACAGCCTAATGCATTCGGCTGCTGACAGTCTGGCGCAATTTGTGCATAAAATTTCTTTTATTCTTGTTTTGGTTGTACTTTTGCTCGTTCTAATTCTATTCGGACTGCCTTTTTTCTTGGGATTTTACATCGCAAAATTGCGCTATCGACCTCATGGAAAAGCAGAAAAGAAAGATGAATAATAAATATAACATATGATATTACACGGAAATTCAGAAGATGGAGACCAATTCATCCCAATCATTGCCGATGGCGACGACCGAGAATTGCAGAATTTTAAAGCTCCCAATTCACTACCTATATTATCCCTCCGCAATGCGGTATTGTTTCCCGGCGTAGTGCTACCCATCACCGTTGGGCGAAAAAAATCGCTCGACTTGGTGAAAGAAGCGTGGGTGGGCGACAAGCTCCTCGGCACGCTGACTCAGAAAACAGCCAAAGTGGAAGAACCTACTCCTGCCGACTTATATAGTGTGGGCACGGTGGCTCAAATCTTGAAAATCCTCGAAATGCCCGACGGTACAACCTCGGTAATCATCCAAGGGAAGCGCCGTTTTGCCGTGGAAGAGTTCACTGCTACAGAGCCCTACTTTAGAGCAAATGTCAGATTCCTAGAAGACGACACCCTCGATGCAAACACCGAGGAGTTTAATGCCATCGTGGGCTCAATCAAAGATTTGTCGCTAAAAATTGCGAAGCACTCGGCAAACATCCCGCCCGAGGCTGGTTTTGCCGTGCGCAATATCGAAAATTCAACATTCCTCATCAACTTTATTTGTGCGAATACTGATTTTGAAGTAGCGCAAAAACAACAACTTCTGGAAGAATCCAACCTGCGCGAACGTGGCATTCAAGCAATTTCCCACCTTGTGAAAGAGGTTCAGCGACTGGAATTGAAAAATGATATTCAATCGAAAGTAAAAAAAGAGCTCGACCAGCAGCAACGCGAATACTTCCTCAACCAACAGATAAAAACCATCCAAGACGAGTTGGGAGCTAATCCTGTGGAGAAAGAACTCAACCGACTCAAAGAAGACGCCAAAAAGAAAAAGTGGAATGAAACTGTAGGCGAACAATTCAAGGAAGAACTCGAACGACTGTCCCGCTTAAATCCAATGGCGGCTGAATATTCGGTGCAATTGAATTATTGCCAAACGTTTCTCGACTTGCCTTGGAATGAATATTCTCAAGATAACTTCGACTTGCAACACGCCACCGAAGTGCTCGATGCCGACCACTTCGGATTGGAAAAAGTGAAAGAGCGCATCCTCGAACATCTCGCCGTGCTGAAGCTGAAAGACGATATGAAAGCGCCAATCATCTGCCTGCATGGCCCTCCGGGAGTGGGGAAAACTTCGCTCGGCAAGTCAATCGCCACAGCGCTTGGCAGAAAATATATCCGCATGAGTCTGGGAGGATTGCATGACGAATCGGAAATCCGAGGTCATCGCAAAACCTATATCGGAGCAATGCCCGGGCGAATTATTCAAAATCTGAAAAAAGCCAAAACTTCAAACCCCGTGTTTGTGCTCGATGAGCTCGATAAGATTTCACACAATTATCACGGCGACCCCGCTTCGGCTTTGCTCGAAGTGCTCGACCCTGAGCAAAACGGCACTTTCCATGATAACTACCTCGAAGTGGAATATGACCTCTCGAAAGTGATGTTTATCGCCACTGCCAATAGCCTCGAAACGATCTCGCCACCTCTGCGCGATCGTCTAGAGTTGATTGATGTAACGGGCTATATCTTGGAAGAAAAACGAGAAATCGCAAAGCGACACCTCATTCCCAAACAATTGGCAAACCATGGATTGACTGCCGACCAGCTAAAAATTTCCGATGAACTGATTGAGCTCTTGGTGGAAAAATACACCCGAGAATCAGGCGTAAGAACGCTCGACAAAGTGATTGCAAAACTAATCCGACGAGTGGCAAAAAAAATCGCCTTCGAGCAACCATATAACATTGAACTCTCCCAAGCAGATGTGCAAGAATACCTCGGCACATTTGAATACTCCAAAGAAATGTATCAAGGCAATGATATTGTTGGGGTCGTTACTGGCTTGGCATGGACAGCCGTGGGGGGCGAAATCCTATTCATCGAAAGTTCGCAAAGCAAAGGCAAAGGCTCGCTGAGCCTCACTGGGAACTTGGGCGACGTGATGAAGGAGTCGGCGCAATTAGCATTGCAATACATCAAAGGACATGCCCAAGAAATTGGCTTAGACTCTTCGATTTTCGAAGAATGCCAATGGCATGTGCATGTGCCCGCAGGAGCAATTCCTAAGGATGGACCATCAGCAGGGGTTACCATGGTAACGTCGCTGGTATCGACCATGACCAAACGCAAGGTGCGCAATAATCTGGCAATGACAGGCGAAATCACACTCCGTGGAAGAGTGCTCCCTGTGGGAGGAATCAAGGAAAAAGTGCTCGCAGCCAAGCGTGCTGGAATATCCGATATCATCATGTCGGTGGAAAACAAAAAGGATATTGAGGAAATCAACGACATCTATTTAGAAGGATTGACCTTTCATTTTGTAAAAACAATCGACGAAGTTTTGCAGAAAGCACTAATTTAATCGAGTGCCGTGAAAAAATTCTTCTCTATTCATGGTGGTAAAAATCAAATGTTTGCGCAATATGCACGCACTTTTGCGAAAAAATATTGCGCAGAATGTTTGGAGATAAAGTAAAAATATCTACTTTTGTCGCCGGGTAAGTGCTGCACAACCAGCTCCCTTTGAACCTCCCCAGGGTCGGAAGACAGCAAGGATATAAGGTCGTAGCGGTGTGATGCAGTTAGCTTACCCACCTTTTTGAAGGTAATGCCGAATTAGCTCAGCTGGCCAGAGCACGTGATTTGTAATCTCGGGGTCGACAGTTCGAATCTGTCATTCGGCTCAAAAGTTCTTAACAGAATGTTTGGAGTTTCAAAAATAAACTCTACCTTTGGGGCAGATACCAAAGTGGCCAACTGGGGCGGACTGTAACTCCGCTGACTTTCGTCTTCGTAGGTTCGAATCCTGCTCTGCCCACTGAAATTTTGCGGGAGTAGCTCAGCTGATAGAGCATTAGCCTTCCAAGCTAAGGGTCGCGGGTTTGATCCCCGTCTCCCGCTCAATGAAAGCTTACTGATGAAAATCGGTAAGCTTTCTTTTTTTTGCCTTCACATTGCCCTAGCTTCTATCTCGGCTACAAGTAAATTTACTACCTTTGCAACAATAAGCTAAAGCTCACCGCTTATTGCAAAAATTTCAAGCAGATGAAAAACTTTTTCAAATACACCTTTGCCAGCATGCTAGGCGTGCTCTTGGCGAGCATCATCGGTTTCTTTCTGATGATTTCTTTTTTTGTCGGGCTAGCTTCTCTGACCAGCTCCGAAGTAGAAGTGAAAGACCACTCTGTGCTTTCGCTCAAATTCAACAAGCCCATCGTGGAGCGTGCCGAAGAAAGCCCCCTCAGCGATTTAGACTTGCAATTTAAAGGCTTTGACTTTTCTTCAGAATTAGGGCTCGACCAAATTCTCGAAAGTATTGATGCGGCTGCCACCGACAACCGAATTAAGGGAATTTACCTCAACCCTAGCTATATCATGGCTGGCTATGGCACGATGGCGGAAATCCGCACAGCTTTAGAAAAATTCAAGCTCTCAGGCAAATTCATCTATGCCTATGCCGAGGTGCTCGATGCTAAATCCTATTATCTCTGCTCGGTGGCGGATAAGTTGGTGCTCAACCCGCAGGGGATGCTCGAATTTAAAGGGCTGGCAGGAAGTGTGAGCTTCTATAAAGAAGCACTCGCAAAGCTCGGCATCAAGATGGACATCATCCGTCATGGCAAATTCAAGTCGGCAGTCGAACCTTTCCTCACCGACCATATGAGCGCCGAAAGCAAAGACCAAATGCAGAAATATCTCGATAGCATCTGGGACGAATTGGTCGAGGATATTGCCTTTTCGCGCAACATGAGCGAAGCAGAAATCAACACAATTGCCGACACCAACACCATCTTTGAATCGGCTGACCGGCTAGTGGAACTCGGATTGATTGATGCTTTATTATATAAAGACGAAGTGCTCGATGAATTGGCGAAGCTCACTGGCTCGACCGACAAGAAAGGCATTCCCGCGATTGCGCCCGATAAATATGCTCGAACACTCGTGGAGAAAAGCGAATACAGCCGCAACCGCATTGCGGTGATTTATGCCGAAGGGGGAATTGACGTTTCTTCGGAAGGCATTGATTCAGAGCTATTGGCGAAGACCATTCGTGAGGCTCGCAAGGACTCAATGGTGAATGCCATTGTGCTGCGGGTGAACTCGCCCGGGGGAAGCGCCTATGGCTCGGAACAAGTGTGGCGTGAAATGAAATTAGCCAAAGAAGCCAAGCCCGTGGTGGTGTCGATGGGCGATTATGCCGCTTCGGGAGGATACTATATAGCCTGTGCCGCCGATGTCATTTATGCTGAAAAAACCACCATCACTGGTTCGATTGGCATCTATGCGCAAATTCCTAACGGCAGCGAGCTGATGGAAAAGAAGATGGGCATCACCCAAGACTTTGTGGGCACAAACGAAAACTCCGTTTTCTTGCCCCAAGGCGGATTGATTCCCCTGCTTTCTCGTCCACTGACTTCCCTCGAAAAGGCGAAATTGCAGCAATATATCGAAGTGGGATATAACACCTTCATTTCTCGTGTGGCGGAAGGGCGAAACATGAGCAAAGAGGACGTGGACACCATCGGTCAGGGACGAGTGTGGGCTGCCAATGATGCGCTTGAGCTTAATCTCATCGACCACATCGGCACGCTCGAAATGGCAATCAATCATGCTGCTGAAATGGCTGAAATCAAAAACTTCCGCATCCGCAAATTGCCCGAAGTGGAAGACCCATTCAGCTCGCTATTCAACACGGCGAGCAGCAAGGCGCAAAGCTATTTTATGCAGCGCGAGTTGGGCGACGAATATGCAGCCTACAAGCATATCAAAGAAGCGATGAAGCAATCGGGCGTGATGGCGATGATGCCTTATGAGATTTGTATTCAATAATACCCCCCCCTATGAGGAACTTCTAAAAAAGTGATTTCCTCGAACATTTATTATCGAAGTCCGAAAGGCAGTAACACAAAGCGTTGCTGCCTTTTTTTTGAAAGATGACATCAGTTGGCATTATTCCACGTTTTTTTTGCGATACAAAACACCCCCTCAGGGGCAACTAAAACAAAGAAGACATGGAATTTAAAAAGTACAATTCAATTGAGAACATGGAGCAAAAAAGCTTCATCAAGTCGCTGCTCGTGCAAGGATTTGGCGACTTGGAATATGTGGTGCAAGAGAAAGTGCACGGCGCCAACCTGAGCTTCACCAGCGATGGCGAAAAAGTGCTTTCAGCCAAGCGAACCGGATGGATTGAAGAGGGCGAAGACTTCTATAATGTGCAGCAAGTGGAGGCTGATTATCGCTCACGAGTGCTAGCACTCAGCTCCGAGTTAATGCAGCAATATGGCGCAAAGACGGTGAGCATCTTCGGTGAGCTCTTCGGTGGTGGTTATCCGCATGCCGAGGTGACAAAAGTGGCGGGAGCAAAGATTGTGCAGCAAGGCATATATTATAGTCCTGCCAATGACTTTTATGCTTTTGATATTTGCATCGACCAAGAGCGGTATCTGGATGCCGACACCGCCAATGCGCTTTTTGCCAAGCATGGATTCCTTTATGCGCAGACGCTATTTCGGGGAAGTTTGGCAGATTGCATGGACTATCCTAACGAGTTTAAAACAACAATTCCTCAACTGCTTCATCTGCCTGAGATTGAGGGCAATTGCTGCGAAGGGGTGGTGATTCGCCCCGTGCAGCCCAGCTTTTTGCAAATCGGCTCACGGGTAATCATCAAGAATAAAAACGACCGCTGGTCGGAAAACAACAAGCATATCGACAAGGCTGTTTTGAAGCAAGTGATTCGCCAAGAGGGCGACGAACTCAGCGAGGAAGCACAAGCATTGTGCGAGCTGGTGTATGAGTATATCACCACCAATCGCCTAAACAATCTTTTGAGTAAGCTTGGCGCAGTGAACTTCAAGAAGGATTTTGGAAAAGTCTGCGGCATGTATAGTAAAGACGTGCTGACTGATTTCTTGAAAAGCCACCAAGCTCAATATGATGCACTCGAAAAGCCCGAAGCCAAAGCCATCAACCGATTTGTAAACCAACACGCTTCCAACTTGATTTCTGAAGAATTTATGGATATGCAGCTGAAAGAAATGAAAGGCTGACTGGATAGAGCCGCAAGATTTTGCGGCTCTTTTTTTTTAAACAGCCGCAAAATCTTGCGACTCTGCAACCTTCTTCAGAAACTCACTCAATCCACAGACTTCCACATCATTTTTAAAAGGATATGCAGCCGGCACAGGAGCAATGATATATGTTTTATCGGGCTTGACAGTTTCTATGGCATTCCAAAAGCCTTTAGTTACCTGCGGTGCCGATGATGCTTTGCATTCTACCGCAATCACTTTCCCTCCTCGCTCAATAATTAAATCCAACTCATCTCCCGTTGAACTTCGATAAAAGGAGAACTTACAATCTCGCAAGCTTGATATAATATTTTCAATCACGAAGCCCTCCCAAGAAGAACCAAAAATAGGATTCCCAATTAAAGAATTAAAATCATCTATTTGCAGCAAACGATGCAATAAGCCACTATCTCTCACATAGATTTTCGGCGATTTCACCAAACGCTTCTTGACATTTCTTTCAAAAGGCGGCAACGAGCGAATGACAAACGTCTGTTCCATCAAATCAATATATCGTCGAACTGTTTGATAAGTCATGCCCAATGCCTCTCCGAGCCTTGAGGAATTAAAAAGCTGTCCTTGATTATGCGCACACATGGTCAGCAAACGACGAAGTTGCAATGCTGGAATCTGAAAACCTAGCTGCGGAATATCTCGCTCCACATAGGTGCGAAGAAAATTTTCTCTCCACAGCACACTCCCTTGTTCCGTCGGTGCTAGATAGCTATCTGGATATCCCCCACGAATCCAAAGTTTGTTTAACCCGAAACCTGTGTTTTGTTCCACTTCTTTCACCGTAAATGGCGTAAGTTCAATTAGCCCAACCCTTCCAGCTAATGATTCCGATGTTTTCTGAATCAAATCTTGCGAAGCAGACCCCAACAAGATAAAACGCCCGGGACGACGTTTTCGATCGATTTCACTCCGCAATATCGAAAACAACTGAGGTTCTAGTTGAATTTCATCTAAGCAGATGGTTGCATCTTGGTTTGCTTGAAAGAATAATGTTGGCTCTCTCAGCTTATTCAAATCATCTAAACTCTGGAGGTCTAAATAAAGGTAATTCGCTGAATTTTGATACAACATTTTGACTAAAGTGGACTTTCCGCACTGCCTTGACCCTAAAATAACAATCGCAGGGAATACACTTAGGTTCTCGCTTACAAATACTTCCGTATGTCTATTGATTAATTCTTGCATATCATAAATGACATTTCTAATTTGCACAAATATAGTAATTGTGTTTAAAACCGCAAGCAAAACATGAAATCTCCACGGCAGACAAGATAAAAAAACATCCACTTCCAACATCAGTTCCAATAATTCACTATGTTTGCGTCCTAATTCCAGCATCGCATGAAACAATTTGGGCTATTCATCTCCGCACTGATTCTTTTTTCAGCAAGTCTCTTTGGGCATGTTGAAACGATGGCATGCGCCCCAAGCCCCTCTGTTCAGCTCGAAGCTTCATCGGTTGTTGAGGATTATTGGTTCATCTATGACCAAAGCGAGCATCAGGCGTTGGCTGAAGTTTCGGCAGGAAGCTTGTCCAATGTTCAGCTCAATAAACTTGCATTTGATTTTAACTTCAGCGGTCTTGCTTGCGCAGCACCGCTCGTGGGGCGATGCTTGCTAAGGGTAAAACTTTTCTCCTCCTTTCAGGCACAATCCTATCTCTTTAAAATTCTGTTTCCATTCCACTGGTTTTCTTGATAGCACTAAGCTCTGCTTACTCTACTACTCCCCCAGATGAATCTGGGGGTTATGCACAGTAAACTCCGCTGGAGTTTATCGAATAAAAATTCAAGAAATAAAGGGAACTTCTAAAAATTAGTTTTAAATTGGGGAGGCTGCTAAATACAGCTGTTGTTCATTTTGTTTTCTGAGCGTATCTTTTGCACTAATCTCTTAAATCATAGCTCGCTATGCTTTGGCGAAATTAGCCCAAAATCTATCTCTCATAAAATCAAAATGACCTAACAGCTAATTTTTAGAAGTTCCCTTAAATAAATTACCATGGAACTTGGAACAACCATCTTCGGCATTGTGCTGTTTGCACTTTGCTGCTTACCTATCGTCCTTTCGGCGACTAAACGAAACAAAAAGAATCGCCAAACTCTTGCCAAACTTACGGCATTTGCAGCGCAACACCACTGCACTGTTGAGGAACACGAACTCGCCTTTCGCTTCAGCATAGGCATTGACAAGCACAAGCAACACTTCTTCTTTTGCAGCGAATGGCAGCAAGAAGCGATTAACTTATCAGCT
>JBKECD010000151.1:0-3194 GCA_047974225.1 Mangrovibacterium sp. | reverse complement strand
TCCTTCCACTCCCCCCTTTTTTCAAAGATTACTTTTCCTTTAGCGTGTATATGCTCGATAAGTTCTGATGATTTTATGGTGTTGAAATTAATGATGTCGAAGAAGAAAGGCAGATAAGTTTCGTCTTCTAGCTTGTCTTTGAGTTTTGCGGCATCGAGGGGCGTGAGTTCATCGCCCATGATGGCGATATCCACATCGGAGGCTTCTTTATAGGTGTCGATGGCTCGCGACCCAAAGATGTAGGCTTTTTCAATCTTTGGCATCGAGCTAATGACGGCTACTATCTCGCTAAGTTGCTTATCTGATAATCCGTATTTCATAGTTCTTTTTTCAGTTTATGATACAATTCACGCACAATAGGGTGAAAATTGTTCATGATAAAGCTTACTGATGACTCTAATATGCTGTCATCATAGGTGTGGCTGGTCAGGTTTCGCTGCTGCAAGGCATCCATCCAAGCTTCGGCATCGGTGATTATTTCGTCTTGAAATGCCTGTCTGATGGTTTGTTTCCCATTTTTTACCTCATCATAGCCCTCATTTTCAAGATAATCTTTCAGCACTTTCCAAGATAGTTCAATCAGGATTTCAAATCGTTGAACTACGCCTTCTTTCTCTAATTGGGAAAGTTGCATCACATCGTAATCTGCCACTTCATTTAATAGCAAATATGCCTTCTCAAAATTTTGGAAACGCTGCTTCCATCGGATATCATTATTCATAGTCGGTTATTTAGGCATTTCTATCTTACTCAAATTCTCCGCTATCTTTTTATTCAGCTCCGTTTCTTCTGCCAATTGGGCTTCAAATTCGGCTTTTAAATTGGTGAAGCGTTCCGCAAAATTGAAATCATCTTCTTCCTCAGCCAAGCCTACATATCGCCCGGGTGTGAGCACATAATCCAACTCCGCTACTCGCTTAATGTCAGCAGAAGCACAGAATCCTTTCACATCCTCATATTTTTCTTCCTCGGTGTGCCAATTGCGGTAAGTATCAGCAATCGCATCCATATCCTCCCCCGATAGCTCACGAGTTCTGCGATTTATCAGATACCCCAAGTTTCGGGCATCGATGAAAAGAATTTCGCCCTTGCGCTTGGTTTTATTGCGGTTGAGAAACCACAGCGATGCGGGGATTTGAGTGTTCAGAAACAGCTTTGCAGGCAGGTTTACGATGCAATCTACCAAATCGGCTTCTAGGAGTGCTTTGCGGATTTCGCCCTCGCCGCCACTCTTCGAGGTTAAAGCTCCTTTTGCCAACACAAAACCAGCTTTGCCTGTGGGTGCCAAGTGATATAAGAAATGCTGAATCCAAGCATAGTTGGCATTGCCTGTGGGAGGAGTGCCATATTTCCAGCGTCCATCGGTTCGCAATAGGTCGCCACTCCAATCGCTCACATTGAAAGGTGGGTTTGCAATGATATAATCTGCTTTCAGGTCTTTGTGGGCATCATTCAGAAACGAGCCTTCGTTGTTCCACTTCACCTGCGAGCTTTCAATTCCTCGAATAGCCAAATTCATTTTTGCCAATCGCCAAGTGGTCTGATTGCTTTCTTGTCCGTAGATAGAAATATCATTCACCAATCCCTGATGCTCTGCCACAAAGGCTTCCGACTGCACAAACATACCGCCCGAGCCACAGCAGGGGTCAAACACTCTGCCCTTATAAGGTTCGAGCATCTTCACCAAAAGTTCCACAACACTTCGTGGCGTGTAGAACTGTCCGCCTTTCTTTCCCTCGGCAAGGGCAAACTCCCCGAGAAAGTATTCAAACACATGTCCCAACACGTCGGCACTTCGTGATTTAGCATCTCCTAAAGCGATGTTTCCAATCATGTCGATAAGTTCACCAAGACTTGTTGGGTCGAGATTTTGTCGAGCATATACTTTGGGCAAAACGCCTTTGAGAGATGAGTTTTCACGCTCAATGGCATCCATGGCATCATCAACAGTCTTTCCGATGGTGGGTTGTTTGGCATGGCTCTTCAGAAATCCCCATCTTGCCGATGGAGGAACAAAAAACACATTCTCCGCTAGGTATTCATCTTTATCTTCGGGGTCAGCTCCGGCATAATCGCCTTCTCCAGCTTCAAGTTTTGCAAACAGTTCCTCAAAAGCATCGGAGATATATTTCAAGAATATAAGCCCTAACACAATGTGTTTATATTCCGCAGCATCAATATTCTTCCGAAGTTTGTCGGCTGATTTCCAGAGTTGTTGCTCTAAGGATTCTTCTTTGGTTTCTTTCTTTTTTGCCATTATTTTAGTGTAATATCTTGTTCTGTAAATTAGTTAATCTCTATTGCTGCACTAAATAAAAAACCAAAAGTACGAAAAAATCTACTCTTGCATCGGAAATCTCATTTAAAACAAGCACTTTTGTTCAATTGCCACGGTGCTTTAGCCCGTGGTGTTTGAATATAGTTTTGGGGGCTTTAGCCCTTTACTAAACTTTTTCATTTGATAGCTAAAGCCGCAATGTTGCTCCTATTTAATCCCCGAGCTGAAGCTCGGGGCAATTGATGCGTAAATGCCTTCCCTATTCCCCCACCTTAAACTGCCGATAATACACCAACTCTGGGTTATACTCCGCATCAAATTTCGCTTCGCTCATCAGCAGGAGTTTGAGGAGCGCAATCAGATTGATGATTGGAACGATAATCGTCCAACACAGCACAATCGATAGATAGGTGTAGCCGGGCGAACCCAAGTAAGCCCACTGCAAGCCCAAGGCCGGGATTGCGAGGAGTGCCGCCTTTTTCTTGCTTTTCTTCTTCGCCTGCGTCTGCCTTTGCTTGGTGATGATGAAATCTCGGGCTTCCTCATTGAAATCATCTGCCGCTTTCTCAAATATCGCTCTTCTTTCCTGCAAATAGTCCATGCTTTTATCTTGATAGTCATCGGAAATCAACGAACGACCATGCCGATATTTCTCATTGTATTGGCTGAGAAGCTGCTTCACGTCTTGCAACTCTGCTAAAGAACTGTTTCCGTTGAAATCAAGGTTTGAAATCATAATGTCCGTCAGCTCGATTAACCTTGACACATTGCCCTTGTCGCTCGAAATAAAGCTTATTTTGTTCAGCTGCTTCACTGCCTTCACCAGCTCGCTATCCGAGGGTTTAACTCGACCTGAATAGTCCGACTCCCCTTTTATGACATAGGCGTTTTTGCCTTTCAGAATGCTGTTTGCCCC
>JBKECD010000116.1:0-27255 GCA_047974225.1 Mangrovibacterium sp. | reverse complement strand
TCAGAATAATATCTTGAAAGATAAGAATACCCACCACGGTGCGCCCGAAGTTGGAGGAGATTTCCGACCGCTCTTGCAGCAGTTTCAGCACCACTGCCGTACTACTAAGCGCAATCAGGAAACCCACAAAGAGGGCGGAACGCCAGCTCCCCATATAATAATAGACCGACACGCTAGGGCTGCCCACTGTGAGTGCTAGCTGCAAAAATCCACCGAGGAACACCATGCGGCGAACTTTCATCAGGTGGCTAATTGAGAACTCTAAGCCGATGGTGAACATGAGTAGCACCACGCCTATTTCTGCCATCAGCTCGATGGACTCGTGAGCATGAATTGCCCCAAGGGCGTAAGGTCCTGCCACAATCCCAGTGAGTAGATAGCCAATGATGGTGGGCATTTTGATGCGAGTGAACAGATAGTTCACCGCCGTGGAAAGAGCGAAAATAATCGCCAGGTCGAAGAGTAAGCTTAGATCCATTTTTTATTTTGAAGCCCCCTCCAGCTCCCCCAAGGGGGAGGGTAAAGGCACTGGGTTAATAATTTTTATCCTATTATTTACTGCATATTTGAGGTTCCAACGCCTCCCCCTCGGGGAGGTTGGGAGGGGCTTGTTGCTTCTACTAAAGTTTCCACAATTGTCTCCGCATCAATCACCGAGCTATTGAGGGTTAAATCATAGTTGGCAATATCTCGCCAGTCTTTATTGGTGTAGTGCATGCAATAATTGGCACGTTTGCTGTCGATTTTCTTCAACTCCTCATCGGTGATGTCGGCAGCCACGCCATAGTCGTTTTTGATTTTGTTTTTGCGATATTCGGCATCGGCATGGATAAACACACTTAGGCAATTGGGATTGTCTTTGAGCACAAAGTTAGCACATCGACCGATAATCACACAAGCTTCTTTGGCAGCAATTTCTCGGATAATCTTGCTTTGCACCAAAAACAGACTATCGAGTGGAGGCTTTTGCTCATTAATATAAGCGTAGTTTTGCTCATAGAGTTCCGACCAAAGCGAGCGCACGAGGCTTTGTTCGTTTTCCTGAATGTATTCCGAAGTGAAACCACTTTGCTCCACCGTGAGGTCAATCAGATTGCTATCATAGAACGCAATGCCGAGCTTGTCGGCAAGCATCTTGCCGATTTCATGCCCGCCACTGCCATATTCTCGAGAGATGGCAATCACCAAATGCCCGCCACTAGCCTCTTTCAATTCTTCCGAAGTCGCTTCGCTTTCAGCATCAGCCAACCAAGTATCTATAAATTGTATTTTTCTTCCGAAGAATCTTGCAATAATCCCCACTAGCACCGCTGCCACAATAGTTCCCTCACGAATGCCGAGCAGCTGATGAAAAAAAATAAACGAGCTGATGACGCCAAACGCCACCATCCCGCAATCCACCATCACTTTGGCTTTGCCAAATTCTTTCTTATAGGCTTGAGCAATTGCCATAGCCAAGCCTTCGCCCGGCAGGTAGATAATCCTCGACTTCACCTCCAGAATCACCCCAAAGGCAATCAGCACACAGCTCAGCAGGCAAAAAAATACTTGAAGCAAATATCCCTCGATGTGGACTGCCGAAAAGATGTTCATTGTCAAATCGAGAAATAGTCCGAAGACGAACACCACAGGCAGTTGTGCGAGCTGAATTAGTCGGTAGTTCTTCCGAAGAATAAGCACTTGCAGCAACATGAAAAACACATTGAGAATAACGGTAAGCTGCCCAAGGGTGAGCGGAAATTGCAGACTATAGACATAGGGTATGCAAGAAATGGGCGACACGCCCAGATTGGCTTTCACCGAAAGGGTAACGCCTGTGGAAAGGATGAACAGCCCGATGGTGAAGGTGAGAATGCGAAGAATGAGTTTCATAATTAAAAGCCCCCTCCAACTCCCCCGAGGGGGAGGGCAAAAGGCACAAGGTTTACATTTTCCACAAAAGTAATAAAAACCATTGGGCGTTATCCTGTAAAGTTGCAAATGTTAAGTTAATCTGCGCGGGTGGATTTCTCATTGGAGCCTATGATTCACCTCATTCTCGATTTCTTTGAGATCGTATAAATCAGCCTGATGGGCATCAAAAGCCTTGCGCTTTTGTTCGAAATCGGCATAGATTTGTTTCACTTTCGACTGCATCTGCTCTTGACTGATTTCCCCTCTTCCTTTCAGAATCTTTTGGTCGTTAAGCTCTAAGATACGATTCACATTTTCGTGCCAAAAGCTCATAGGAATATCTATTCGGTTTTTTGCGCGGAACTCTGCCGTTTCGAGAAAGATAATCACTAATCGGTTTAGATTGTCGATCTCATTTTCTGAAAGATAGTTCTTCGCTGTAAAAATATCCTGCTTACGCACGATATTGCCTTTCCAGCTAGTCAGTGCCATATTCGGAGCATCAGCATTGGCACGAGCCACAATGATTTCGGCAGCGGTCAGCCCTGTAACAGCATAAAGCAGTTTGTTTTGAGTTTCTGCAAAGAACATTTGAGTTGCTTTGTCGCTCGCATCATAATCGCTGCTGAGCGCAAAGAGTTCTCGCACCTTTTGGTAGAATCGTTTTTCCGAAGCTCGAATGTCGCGTATTTGCTCAAGCAGTTCATCGAAATAATCCGGACGCCCATCAGGGTTCTTCAATCGGTCGCTATCAATCACAAACCCCTTCACCATATAGCTTTTCAGGTGCTTATTCGCCCAAATGCGAAACTGCGTACCTCGTTTGCTGCGCACCCTAAACCCGATTGCCAGAACCATATCGAGCGAGTAGAATGTTACTTCATATTCCTTGCCATCGGAGGCAGTTGTAAAGTAATTCTTTACAACTGAATCTTTGTGCAATTCCTCTTCATTCAAGATGTTAGCTATATGTTGTCCGATGTTTTGCTTTGAGGTGGCAAAAAGTTCTGCCAACTGATTTTGATTCATCCAAACTGTACCATCTTTGGCATATAGGCGCACCGAGGCTTTGCCATCGGTGGTGTTGTAGATGATTATATTTTGCTGCTTGTTTTCCATTGGGATTTAATTGTGGTAGGCAATAAATAAAAACCAAAGGTAAGCAATTAATTTGAGGGGAACGACACTGCTGTATTTGCAGCCAACAAAAAAATGCCACCCCAATCAGGAGTGGCATTTTCTTTATTCTCATTTCAGAACTACTATTCTGAGAATTTAGCTTTCAAGTATTCGCGGTTTAGGCGAGCGATGTTAGAGATTGAAACGCCTTTAGGGCATTCTGCTTCACACGCTTTGGTGTTCGTACAACCACCGAAGCCCAACTCATCCATTTTGGAAACCATGTTGATAGCTCGGCGTTTTGCTTCCACTTTTCCTTGTGGCAAAAGTGCCAACTGAGAAACTTTAGCCGAAACGAACAACATTGCCGAAGCGTTTTTACACGCTGCCACACAAGCTCCACAACCGATACAAGATGCTGCATCCATTGCCTCATCGGCAGCTATTTTTGAAATAGGGATTGCATTAGCATCAGGCACACCACCTGTTGAAACCGACACATAACCACCAGCAGCGATGATTTTATCAAATGCCGAGCGGTCAACCATCAAGTCTTTGATGACTGGGAAACCTGTGGCACGCCAAGGCTCGATAGTGATGGTGTCGCCATCGTTGAACTTGCGCATGTGCAACTGACAAGTAGTTACCAAATCATCTGGTCCGTGTGGGCGACCGTTGATGTACAAAGAACACATACCGCAAATACCCTCACGACAGTCGTGGTCGAATGCGATAGGCTCTTGACCTTCGTTGATTAATTGTTCGTTCAAGATGTCCATCATCTCTAGGAACGAGCTATCAGTAGTTACCTCAGGCAAGGTGTATGTTTGGAAAGCACCTTTTTCCTTAGGACCATTCTGACGCCAAACTTTTATCTTAAGATTTTTCAATATTTTCTCCATGATAATAATCTCCTTTTCTACTATTTGTAGTTACGTTGAAGCATGACTGTTTCTTCATACACGAGGTCTTCTTTGGTTAGGCTAGGTGCTGCTTCATCACCTTCATAACCCCAAGCTGCCACGAAAGCAAATTTATCGTCTTGACGCATCGCTTCGCCTTCTTCTGTTTGGTATTCTTCACGGAAGTGACCACCACAGCTTTCTTCGCGGTTCAAAGCATCATAAGCCATCAATTTACCAACTTCGATGAAATCTGCCAAGCGAGAAGCTTTTTCAAGCTCCACGTTCATGCCGTCCATCGAACCAGGCACACGCACATTGCTCCAGAACTCTTTTCTGATTTCCTCGATGCGCACGATTGCTTTTTCCAAGCTTTCTTTGGTGCGAGCCATACCCACGAAATCCCACATCACCAATCCTAATTCTTTGTGAATTGAATCAACCGAGCGTTTTCCTTGGATAGCGAAGATTTTTTGGAAACGGTCGGATACTGTTTTCTCTGCTTCAGCAAACTCTTTTTGCGTGTTCACATCCATGCGAGGGGTGCGAATTTCGTTTGCCAAGTAGTTTTGAATGGTGTAAGGAAGTACGAAATAACCATCAGCCAAACCTTGCATCAATGCCGAAGCACCTAGGCGGTTCGCACCGTGGTCAGAGAAGTTAGCTTCACCAGCAGCGAAAAGACCGGGAATGTTAGTTTGCAATTCATAATCCACCCAAAGACCACCCATCGTGTAGTGGATAGCAGGGTAAATCATCATTGGAGTTTCATATGGATTTTCGTCCACAATTTTCTCATACATTTGGAAGAGGTTTCCATAGCGAGCTTCGATTACGTTTTTACCCAAACGCTCGATAGCCGATGAGAAATCCAAATAAACAGCCAAGCCAGTATTGTTCACACCGAAACCAGCGTCGCAACGTTCTTTAGCTGCACGAGAAGCCACATCACGAGGCACAAGGTTACCGAATGCAGGGTAACGACGCTCCAAGTAGTAGTCTCTATCTTCTTCCGCAATTTGTGTAGGCTTCAATTTGCCTGCACGGATTGCTTCCGCATCTTCTTTTTTCTTAGGCACCCAAATGCGACCATCATTACGCAATGATTCCGACATCAAAGTCAATTTTGATTGGAACTCACCGTGCACTGGAATACAAGTAGGGTGAATTTGAGCATAACATGGGTTGGCGAATTTCGCTCCGTGGTGATAAGCTTTGATAGCTGCCGAACCGTTTGAGCCCATCGCATTGGTTGAAAGGAAGAAAGCATTTCCATATCCACCTGTTGCCAAAACAACGGCATGACCGAAATGACGTTCCAATTTGCCAGTTACCAAATCACGAGAGATAATACCACGTGCTTTGCCATCAACGATTACAATATCCACCAACTCTGTGCGAGTATAAAGTTTCACAGTACCTGCATTCACTTGGCGCATCAAGGCTTGATAAGCACCCAAAAGCAATTGCTGACCGGTTTGTCCTTTGGCGTAGAATGTACGGCTTACTTGCGCACCACCGAAAGAGCGGTTGTCGAGATAGCCACCATATTCACGAGCGAAAGGCACACCTTGCGCCACACATTGGTCGATGATGCTGTTTGCCACCTCAGCCAAACGGTGAACGTTTGCTTCACGAGCGCGGTAATCACCACCTTTGATAGTGTCATAGAAAAGGTTGTGCACCGAGTCGCCATCATTAGGATAGTTTTTCGCTGCGTTGATACCTCCTTGTGCAGCAATCGAGTGCGCACGACGAGGAGAATCTTGAATAGTGAAGTTCTTCACATTGAAGCCCATTTCGCCCAATGATGCGGCTGCTGCACCACCAGCCAAACCAGTGCCCACTACGATTACATCGAGTTTGCGCTTGTTTGCAGGGTTCACCAATTTTTGGTGACTTCTATAATTAGTCCACTTCTGAGCCAATGGCCCTTGTGGGATTTTTGAATCTAATGTACTCATAATATAATATAGTATGGATGAAGATTAGAAAAATAGTAAAACCCAAATAGGGATAATGCAGAAACCGATGCAGATGATTGCAGCATAGATGTGTGCTACACATTTCAAGCGACGTTCCCACACTTTGTTGCTGAAACCGATGGTTTGGAATGCACTCCAGAAACCATGTGTGATGTGCAACGACACCAAGATGCCAGCCAACACATAAAGGCAAGCAAATAAAGGTTGTTGGAATGTGCTCACCACCATGTCGAATGCGCTGAATGTTTCATCACCACCAAAGTGAGCTGCTTTCACCGGCACTAGGAATTGCACCATGTGAATGGCGATAAACACCAATACCAATCCACCTAAGATGAACATGTTGCGTGAGATGCAAGAACCCGCCGCTTTGCGCTCAGTGTATTTCGCTGGGCGTGCTTTCATGTTTTTCAATTCAATCATGAAACCCCAAATGATGTGCAAGATGAAGCCAAGGGCTAGCACAGGTTCCATAATCTTAATCAGTGGGTTGGTGCTCATAAAATGCACAGCCTCGTTATACAATTCACCTGTCTTATCGAAGATGATGAACAGGTTAATTGACATGTGCATAAGCAGGAATACCATCAGGAATAATCCGGTGATACTCATAAAGAACTTCCTCCCGATAGAGGAGCTACAAAAATTGCTCATAAGAATAACTATTTATTTATAAATTAATTTGTTTCTTTTGTTAGATGTTGGATTGTTAGATGTTAGATTGTTAGACTAGAGCATCCCCAAATCCAATAATCTAATATCTAAAAATCCAATATCCAAAGGCATCTGACAAAACACCACAAAAGTAAGATTATTAGGCGTGGGGAAAAATAAAAAGTAACCGATTGAGCTAATTTAAAATGTGTCTAAGTTGTAAGGGAGCTTTTATTTAACAGAAGGGAACGTGCTAATGCGATAATGTGCTAATGCAGGGTTGCTTATTTCCTCATTGTCGCATTAGCATATTATAACATTAGCAATACTTTTAATACTCGCTGCCGACAAGTCAGAATCCTTAGCGAAACTACTCCATTGCGCCACAGCATCTTTCACTTCATCCAAGATAGCACTCGCATCTATTATTCCGAAATGCTTTGCCAAACTCATAAGATGTTTTCGCTCAGGATTCTTACTTTCACCAGCCACCATCGTGCTGTGAAATCCATAAGCAGAGTTAGAATAAGTCAAGTCGTAGGCAGGGGCTAATCGCCATTCGCCTTGTGCATTCATCAAGAAAGAGAAGTTTTTGCTATGGTCGTCTCGATTGCGAGCAAACACATTGAAAGCTGCCATGCGAAGCACCTTAGCATAGGCGGCAATGTTTTTTTCTAGCCTAAAAGCACAATCCATCAAATGACCATAGTCCATGTTGCTCATGCGAAAGTTGTCATGCATCAAACCGCTAGCGGTGTGCATGTGAATTTTTTGTCCTAGCTTTCTGTCGAAGCGTTTTGTGCCGAAATATACTTGCCCCGATTTCCCCGTGAAAAGTTTGCAATCACTCATTTCAAGTCCTGCTTTTCGAGCCATGAGATAATAGGCATATTCGATTTTCGCAATTTCTCTATGGTCGGATGAGGAGGGAAACTTGATAATCCAATCTTCAAAGTCTTCGGTGTGCTGTTGTGTGCCATGTATGATTTCGCCGCTAGTGGGATTGTATTTCACAAATATCTTTGGACGCGCTCCTCCCGATGAACCGCCGAGCTCAAACAACTCTTCAATCAAGTCCGATTCACTACCTTTTAATATCTGTGTCATTTCATGAGCAATCAAGTCGAGCTCAATGCTTCCTGCTCGATCATCATCTTCCATCTTTGGACGATAGCTTAAAGCTCCCATGCCATTGCTTCCCACATAGCCCAAGCGATGCAAAGGATTAAGCTGTAGTGCGTCAATTCCTTTTGAAGTTAAAGCACGGTCGAGCAATAATCGTCCCCAACCATCAGGCAGCGAGTCGGAAAACACACCATAGAGTCCCTCGAAAGGCTCTCGTTCGCAAGCGTTAATTTGAGCATTAAACGGAAGCTTTATCGGTGAAATGTTTAGCCCTGTCTTTAGAAAATCAGGCAAATAGCGGAAGTAAACCCGATTGCGTTCATGCGCCATTTCACCAAGCTCATGATGCTTGCCTTCAAGCTCTAAGGATACGGTTATTTTATTGAAATTTTCCATGTGCTAATGCGTTTTCAGCGGAATAGCTTCTCAATTCGCTCCATGTCTTCATCGACTTCAAGCACGGGTTTGAAATCCTCTAACCTGCCGAGCAGGTGAGCTAATCGAAGCAGCGAGTCGAGCGATATTTGTCCTGTGGATTCAAATCGCTTCAGGCTGCCTAATGAAACGCCTGCCCGTTCAGCCATGTCGGCTTGCGAGAGTTTCATTTGCTTCCGAAGCACTTTGTGCCGCTCTGCCAATTCTTGGGCAATGCTGTGTGGAGTAGGATTGACGGAATACATCTTTAGCTAATATTTTAGCCAAAAGTAGTATTTTTCTTTGATTTTAGCTAATATATTAGCTATTGTTTTCATCTACTCCCCTTCAGAAGAACTAAAAGGATTCTCCACTCTCACTTCCGCTTTACTGCTGCTTCCCAAGATGCCTGCACCGCCCTCCACATTGCTATACACCATCACAGGCTCGCTGAAAGGGCTTTCGTCATAATAATCGTAATGGTCGATGCTCTTGTAATATAAGTATAGCTCTTTGCTGATTTGCTGCACTTCAAAAATATAAACATATGTGCACCATTCGTCATTTTTAGAGATGTAGTCGTAATAAAAATTCACTTTTTGAGATTTGCCCTCAAAGAGTGCATCGTCGAAAATCATAAAGACATTTGGAGGGTAGTCGGCAAATAAATCATCGCCAGTAGTAACGGCTTTGTTGTAGTTTAGAATCGCATCATTAGAATAAATTTCGATATTATGTGTGCTAACACTTTCCGAATAGCCATCCTCTTCGCCATAGTCGGTGTATTTATATGTCATTTCACGAAAGGCGTTCAATCGGTAATAGTTCTTGCCGGGCTCGTCGTTCAGTGTAATCGAAAAATGGGTTTCATATCGGCTGTAATCCGCTTGCACATGAACATCGGTTATTTCAGGCTGCGCAAGCACTTTAGTGCTCGCACTGATATTTTCATAAGTGGGGTGAGAAGCTTTAATCGTATATTCCTTGCCTTCCTGCGCTACCTCGCCCCAACGATAGTTATAGCCCGACCATGTAGGTTCGCCGATGAGTTCGCCATCGCAATACAATTCTAATTGCGCATCGCGAAGACTGGTATCATAGTAATAACGCCCATCATCGGGATCACGCTGCGTACTTTCAAAGATGCTGACACTTCTAGTCAAATCGCAGGTTATTTCTTCGCCTGCTTTTATGTCGGCATTAAGCACCAAGATGGGCAACACCGCATCACCGGTATATTCGATTTCTTTTTCGCAAGCGGAAAAAAGAAAGATAAGCATCAAGCCCTTCCCAAGTGGGGCAAAGGCACGGAGTTTATTTATTAGTTTCATCATTTTATTCATATTTGTGGTTCTATCCCTCCCCCTTGGGGGGAGCTGGAGGGGGCTTCTAAAACTTAAAGATATAACTCACTGATGGAATTATCGGGAAGAGTGAAATCTGTTGCAGGGCATAGCTGCCATCATTTTGCTGCTGCAAATAAAGATAGTAGGGATTTTGGCGACTATAAGCATTATACACACTAATATTCCATGTGCGCACACCACGCTCCTTTTTCTTGTTGAAGTTCATGCCGAGGTCGAGCCGATGATAAGCCGGCATGCGATAGTTATTGCGTTGGTCGAGATGCCCCACTAAGTTGTTCCCCCAGCGAACATCATCTTCATCATGCACGCCGACATATTGCGTGGGCAGACTCATCGCATTGCCTGTGCCATAGACCCACGTTGCACCAATGTCGAATTTCTCGCTGAACTTGTGTGTCAGCACAATGCTCACATCGTGGCGACGGTCGTATTTTGCAGGAAACCAATTGCCGAAGTTCAACTCATCAAACTGCCTTTCGGTTTTTGCCCATGTATAGGCAATCCAACCTGTTGTTTTGCCAATATCTTTCTTCGCCATCAGCTCCACGCCATAGGCTTTGCCTCGCCCTGAAGCCACCAAGTCTTCCCAACCAGCACCCACCGAGAAAAACGACGCTCCTTCGGTGTATTCAATCACATTTTCCATCTCTTTATAGTAGGCTTCGGCGGAAAGTTCCACTTTTTCAAAGCCGCCATAGACTAGTCCTGTGGCATATTGATGCGAGATTTGCGGTTTTACTTTTTCGGTAGTAGGCAACCAAAGGTCGGTGGGCAACCCGATGGTGGTGTTGGTGAGCAGATGCAAATATTGCTGCATCTTGGCATAGCTCAATTTGAATGAAAGGTCATCGGTGAGCAAATAATTCATGCTGAAGCGAGGCTCTAGCGAACTATACCACGTGTCGCCCACATGAAAGGCCGAAAGGTGCACGCCGACATTAGCTTTCAGGCGATAGCCGAGTTCAAAATTATCTTCCACATAAGCCCGAAGCTCATCGGCATAGACTTTATCCTGCGAATTGTCCGCCTTAAATGGTTCGGAGTCATTTTCGGTGTAGGAATACACATCGACACCGGGATTGAAGGTGTGATAAATATAATCACCACCAAACTTCACATCGTGCTGCGGAACAGGATACCAATCGAAGGCAAACTTCGCACTCCAATCGGTGATGCCCGATTTATAGGTATAAGAATAGTCCTCAAAATCTGTTTCACCGTCCCACGTGTAGGAGGAATAGCCCTCTTGCGTGGTGTTGAAAATATAGTCGCTATACGTAAGCGTGGTGTTCAGAAAGAGTTTGCGGTTGAAAACATAATTCCAGCGGAGCGCAGTAGTGATGTTTCCCCAATAAAGCTGACTGGTGAAATTGTCGGTCGTGCTTGAGGAGGTGTGTTCATCGGAATATTCATCTGTATATTCGCTCTCAATGTCCGCCTTGTCGCGACCCGCATAGACACTCAAATAAAGGCGACTATCTTCGGAAAACTTGTGATTGATTTTGGCATTCACATCATAGAAGTAATAGCCAAATTCATCATCGCCATCCGACATAGATTTGCTCATCGGCTTAGTGATTAAATCGGAGTAAGTGCGGCGAGCTGAAATGTGGAAAGCGGTTTTATCCTCCACAATCGGACCTTCGAGATAGAATTTCGAAGCAATCAAGCCAATTTGCGCACCGCCATGCAGTTCCTTTTCATTGCCCTCCTTCATGCGCACATCTACCACCGAGGACAGTCGTCCGCCAAAGCGAGCAGGAAAGCCGCCTTTATAAAGAGAAACATCTTTAAGGGCATCGCTATTGAAGACCGAAAAGAATCCGAAGAGGTGGCTCGCATTATACACCGGCACACCATCAATGATAATCAAGTTTTGGTCGGGACTGCCACCACGCACATACAGTCCGCTCGTGCCCTCGCTGCCCGATTGTACGCCCGGCATAAGCTGCAAGTATTTCATAATGTCAGCTTCGCCAAAAAACACCGGCATGCTTTCCACCATTTTCATCGAGAGGTTTTCCATGCTCATTTGTGAATTGTCAAACTTGCGTTTGATGATTTGCCCCGTTACGGTGATTTCCTCAATCTCCCCTTCGCTGGCTTCCATCGCCACATTGATTTCGAGATTTGATTTCAGTTCGACTTGCTTCACCACCGTTTTAAAACCGATGTAGGAGAAGACAATCTCATAGTTTCCCTCAGGGAGGGTGATGCTGTAAAAACCATAGACATTGCTATTTGTGCCTTGCAGCTTAGCGGTTTCATAGACCGTTGCGCTGATAAGCTTTTCGCCATTTGCAGCATCTGAGATATAGCCGCTCAGGGTGTGTTGCTTCTGCGCCCATGCTGAAGTTGTGCCCAGCAAGGCGAGAAGCAGAAAAAGTTTTTTCATAGAAAATGTTTTAATTGCCTGCAAAGTAAACGAAAAAAAATAAGAATGTTACAATTTTGTTCTCCTCCGCAAAAATAATGTAGGCTATTTCTCCGCAGTCTGCTCGTAAGGCAGCAAGAATTGAAAGGTTGAACCGATGCCCAAGGTCGAATCGACCCAAATTTGTCCGCCCATCATTTCCACAATTTGCTTACAGAGAGTCAGCCCGACACCCACTCCTCGATGGTCGCGCGAGAGCTGATTGTCATCGGCATCCTGCACTTGGGTGAAGCGATTGAATATAGCCGAGCTGTATTCCTCAGCAATGCCAATGCCGGTGTCAATCACCTTAAATAGCAGACCTTTTTCGGTCAGATTGACTTGATAGATGACACTTCCTTCGCTGGTGAATTTAATCGCATTGTTTAGGAGTAGTTTCGACACCTTGATGATATTTTCTGCATCCCCTGCAAACACGAAATCGCCACCTAAGTTATTCTTGGGCACAAACTGCAAGTTTTTGCATTGTCGCTTAGACTCGTCGAGGTAGTATTTGCATATCTTGTCAAATAGATCTCCCATTCTCACTTCTTCTTGGGTGGTTTCCATGATGCTACTCTCTATCTTCGACATCTCCACGATATCCTCAATCAGCGTGAGCAACTGATCGCTACTTTCATGAATCAAAGAAATCAATTCGACACGTGTTTCGGTGTCAAGCTCTTCGGCGAGCATTGAGGAGAAGCCCACGATGGCATTCATCGGGGTGCGCACTTCGTGCGATAGGTTTGCCAAAAAGGCTGTTTTTAGTCGGTCGGACTCTTCGGCTCGGGCGTGCTCAATTTTGATTTCACGGAAAGCCTTGTCGAGTTCGATATTCTTCATATTGACATAGTCTGCCAAGTTTTTAGTTTCGTCAAACCACATTGCCTCGGGATTAATTCGTTGCGACATCGTCTTCCGACTGCTAAATATATTGGTGAAAACTTGGAAGTCATAGTTCAGTCGAACGTGAAAACGATGAGCTACCGTGGTTTCAAAAAGAATGACCAATGTCAAAAAGAGCAAGATGAGTGCCACGTTGAGCACCGCTCCTTTCTTTATTTGTTTAATTTTCCCATCGAGTTCCTGATCCATGTCTTCATAATAAAAGCCTATTCCAATCACCCAATCGCAAGGGGCGTAATACGCCACATAGGAAGTCTTGGGGGCTGTATTCACCCCGTCATTGTCATAAAAAATATAGTCCACGTAAGTTCCTTCAGGCGACACTAGGCAGCTATCAATCACTCGCTGCACCGACTTGGCAATCTCGACATTGGAGTCTTGTAACAAATTTGGGCGGTCGGGAGAGTATTCCATTCCTCCACGCACCACGCTTCGCCCCTTGCTGTCCCAGATAAACAAATAGGCATCGTAGTTGTAGTTTTGAAAGCTTGATCGGCGCCCCTCGGTTTCCTCTAGCCGAGTGATATATTCCGAGGAGTGCATATTGACCATCAGATAGCAGCCTAATGCATCTAGGCGATGAATCACGGTAATCTTACCTTGAGTCTCCGACAATATTTCGGGGTTATTGCTGCTATACACCACCGCGCATTCGGAGTCTTGCAAGGCTCGTATTTCGTCTTGGAAAGCATAGTTTCCTAATTCATCACGCTCTTTTTTATAGTTTTTGCCCACCAGCTGCGGATATTTGAGTGAATAGAGCATCACCCCATCATAGGAAATAATCGAAACGCTCGAAGATTTCAGGTTGCTATTGTAGGCATCGGCAGCCACATAGAGCGATTTTTGAAATTGCGATCGGCTCATCTGTGAGGAGTAAATTTCGATGTGCTTATTTGCCAGTACTGCTGCTTGTTCCACGATTGTCTTGAGTTCGTTGGCACTCTGCTTGATTAGCATCTTGCGCGACTCTTCCACCTTATTTATCTCGCGCTCCACAAGCCGCTTGATGTCTGCTTTCGCAATGTCAATTTTCTCTTGACGAGCACTCGTGCTAGCTTTCTTATAGGACACTAACTGCTGTCCTCCCACAATCAGCAAGACACCGAGGGCGACCACCAAGCTGGCTGTTACCATCATGCGCTTCACATAGTCGGAAATGTTGTTTTGCGTGCTCATAATTTTTTATCTCTTGATTTAGTGTGTCTGCAAAAGTATAAAATTTTCTTATCTAATTTCGTTATTTTCTTATATATCTAAAAAATTGATATTTCCCTCTTGCGTTATCATAATTGTCTAATTTGCAATTCGCGATTGTTTGCTATCTTTGTCGCCATGGAAACAATACCTAAAGCCGATTGCAAGCCGATTGGCTATATTCAAAAACAACACGGGCTAAATGGCGAGCTTAATTTGCGCTTTGAAGCTCAATTTGGCGACAGCCTTGAAGAGCTGACAACTCTTTTCTTGGAGCATGACGGACTGCTTGTGCCTTATTTTATCGTGGAAGATGGTCTTCGGTTTCGCTCCGCCGAAACTGCCTTGGTGCAGCTCCAGTGGGTGAACAATGAAGACGAAGCGAAAGCTTTAGTTGGCACAACGGTTTATATCCACGAGGACGACTATATTCGAGGAGAAGAAAATTTCACGGTCGATGACCTTGTCGGCTTCACGCTTCACGATGAAGAGAAAGGCGAAATCGGCACAATCACCCATGTGGATGATTATGCAGGCAATCTTTTGCTCACTGTGTCCTATCAAGATGCCGAAGTGATGTTGCCCTACAACGAGGATTTTGTCCTAGACTTCAACGAAGAAAACAAAACCCTAAAAATGAAATGCCCCGAAGGTATATTTGATTTGTAGTGATTAGTGATTAGTTGTTAGTGCGTCCCCGATAAACCCGATAAACCCATAAACCGCGAAGCAATAAACCCATAAACCCCACCCATGAAGCTCGTATTTGCCACCAATAATCTAAATAAGCTCAAAGAAGTGCAAGCAATGCTCGATGACTCTATTGAGTTGCTAAGCCTGAGCGATATCAACTGCCACGAAGATATCCCCGAAACTCAGCCCACTATCGAGGGCAATGCTCGGCAGAAAGCGCAGTATATATATAATAACTATGGATTTAATTGCTTTGCCGATGACACGGGGCTGGAGATTGATGCGCTTCATGGCGAGCCGGGTGTCTATTCCGCTCGATATGCGGGCGAGGCGAAAGACTCGAAGGCTAATATGCAGAAAGTTTTAGCGAAACTGAAAGATGAAAAGAACCGCACTGCTCAATTCAAAACCGTTTTTGCACTAATCATTGATGGCGAAGAAACACTCTTTGAGGGCATTGTGAAAGGTGAAATCTTGAGCCACGAATGCGGAAGTGATGGCTTCGGCTATGACCCAATCTTTAAAGCCGAAGGCTTCGATAAATCATTTGCTGAAATCTCACTCCAAGAAAAAAACAAGGTGAGCCACCGTGCACGAGCCACTCGCAAGCTGATTGAATGGCTCGGAGCTAACGCTCGGTCTTAATTTCTCGAGAGATGCTTGTCAAGACACCTGCGATATTTCTCCACAGTATCAAATATTCCGACTCGTCGATTATTGCACACGTCTATACACGTAGCTTTGGATGCAAGTCTTATATTGCCAGCGGAGTTCATGGGAAGCGTTCGCACACCAAGTCCAACCTTTTTCAGCCGCTATTTCTGCTCAATCTCGAAGTCTATCATAAGCCTAACAGCGCAAGCCTTCAGCGCATGAAGAGTGCTCAGATGGCGACGCCGCTAGCTAGTCTTCCCTTTGAGATTTCCAAAAGTGCACAAGCGTTGTTTATTGGCGAGCTGCTCAGTAAGGTGCTTCATGAAGAAGAGCCCTCGGAGGATTTTTTCGATTTCCTGTTTACTGCCATCACTTTGCTTGATGCAACGAATGAGAAAGTGAGTAATTTTCTCCTTGTTTTTCTGTTTAAGCTCACCCGCTATCTGGGGATTACTCCTCAGGGCAAAAGGCAAGAGCGGGACTGTTATTTCGACCTCATGCAGGCGAATTTCGTTGAGAAAGAGCCGATGCACCCTCACTTTCTTGATGTCAAAGCGAGTCAGGATTTTGCATCTCTTTTTTCAGCCGAGCTCACCCAGCTGCACCGACTTTCTTTCTCCAATAGCGTTCGGCGAACCCTCTTCGATGCGCTAATCTTTTATTATAAGGTTCACCTCGAAATCAAAACAGACTTCAAATCGCTTGCTATTATTCGGGAAGTGTTGGAAGGTTAATTTGTTATTTTACCAACTTTGAAATTGCCTTGAAGTGAGGATTGGCAGCTGAGGAAGTTAATTCAAAAAGAATAGACTCTACCGATGTAACCATAATTCCCTCGTGGCGAAGACGGTCGGTGGCGATGTCGAGGTTGTCCATGGAGCGTGAAGAAACCGCATCGAGCACCACAATGGGGTTGAAGCCTGCTTCTTTCAAATCAACTGCGGTGAGCAGCACGCACACATGACTTTCGATGCCACTGATGATGATGTTTTGCGCCCCTAGCTGATTGCATTTTGCCACAAACTCAGGCACTTGATAGCAGCTGTATTCCACTTTTTCAATCGGGTTGAAATCTTTCAAGATGGATTGGATGCGAGGCACTGTTTCGCCTAGTCCTTTGGTGTATTGTTGCGACACGAGCAAGGGTACTCCCAGTTCTTGCAAGCCGTGAATTAAGGTTTCGTTTTGCTGAAGCAGGAAGTCGGCGCCGTCCATGGCGGGCACGAGTTTTTCTTGCAAATCTATGATTAGTCCGATGGTGTTTTCTGTGGTAATACGCATTGTTTTGTTTTTAATGATTGAATTATAATGAACAAAGGTAGCAAATAGTGTTTAAAAATCAGCATCCAGATGAAATATCATTTGCTCGTGGGTGTGGGGATGTGTGATTTCTAGGCTTTGGGCATGCAGATAAAGTCGATTGGCTGCTGTGCCATAAAGAGCATCTCCCACAATGGGGCAGTGCAAGCCGAGCGCATGCGCTGCATGCACGCGCAATTGATGTGTGCGCCCTGTGATTGGGCGGAAAAGAACTCGAGTTTGCCCATTTTTGCGCTCAAGGACTTCCCAAAGTGTGCGTGCGGATTTGCCATGCTCGAAGCAAACGAGTTGCTGCGGACGATTATCTAAATCTACTCGCAGTGGAAGGTCGATAGTGCCTTGGTCATCAGTCGGCTCGCCGTCAAGCAATGCGATGTAGCATTTTTTCGACTGTCGCTTGATGAATTGTTGCTGCAATTCCTTGTGTGTTTCGGCATCTTTTGCGGCAAGCAATATGCCTGAAGTTGCCATGTCAAGGCGATGAACTAAGATAGGTCCTGTTGCTTCGGGATACATCTTTTGGAGTTGCTGCAACACGGAATTATCACTTTGTTTTTTTCCGGGGACAGAAAGAAAGCCCGCAGGCTTATTGATTGCAATGAGCCATTTGTCTTCATAGATAACTTGTAATTTTTCAACCTTGCAATTGGCAAGTGTCATGAAGTCCTCTTCTTGTTCGATGCCTTGCATCATGTGTTTCAGAATAGGCTCGCATTTGTTCCGACAAGGGGGATGGTATTGCCCATGATGCCGAACTTCGGATTTCGGAGGAGCACCCCACCAAAATTCAGCTAGGGCAATAGGTGTGAAATCTTGCTGAAAGGCGTGCTGCAATAGCTTGGGAGCGGCACAATCGCCCGTGCCTGCTGGGGGATAGTCATAGCCCTGCTCATGGAAAATTTGCAACACATCTTTAACCTCCTTCCGATGGTTGAGCAATCGAAAGCGACTAAAGATGTCTGCTTGAATTTGGGCTGAAAGTTCCTTGCGTTTTTCTTTAAGCTGAATTAATGGCTGCTGCCAATTTTCTTTTTCAGCTTTTCTTTTTTCGATATTCAACCGACAGGTGGCGAGTTCTCGTTTTTGACTAATTTTCTCTAATTGACTCGCTCGGTTCAGTTCTTCCAAGCGCACATGGAGCGCATCGCCAGTTAAGGACTCTTGAGCGGCTGTGCGTAGAAGTTTTCGCTCCTCTTTCGAGGCTTTGAGTTGGCTTCGCCAATGAGATTGCAAGCTTTCTAGCTCCTCTTGTGCTTGGAGAAGTTGTTTTTCATTTTTCGACCACTCTTCGCTTTGCTCGAGCGTGGAAATTTGCTGATTGAGTTGATTGAGTTGCTGCTCTCCTTGCTTGAAAAAATCATCAGGATTAAGCAAGTCGTATATCGGAGGAACAAAATAAGGATGCTGATTGCAGCCGTTGATGGCGCCTGAGAACCCTGCCAAATAGCCTAATGTGTTATTTCTATCTTTCACCACCAAAACACCAAACATTTTGCCGACAGCCGATGGTTCGCCATTCACCCCGAGCAGCTCGTTCCATTCGTGTTGAGTGTGTAGCCATGTTTGCAATTCTTCGCCAGCCATGCGGCACAACCGATGGGGAGTCTGATTGTATAGGTGTGGGAACTTCCTCGGAAGCTCTATTTTGCTAATGTCGGCGGTGAAATGATGGATGCGAGATGTGTTCATAAGATGAAAAAGTGCGCTATAATTCGGTCAAAAGTAAAAAAAACTTTGCCCTTGCTGCACGTGCAGCCGACCAAAAGTGCTTGCACTTTGTGATAATTTTGTTGCCTAGTGATTTTTTCTTACTTTTGACCGATTTTGAAAATACGCTAACGTGTAATCTATACATATATATAATATACCCACAAATGAAAATACATAACCTCAGCGAAAGAAATTCACTTTTCAGCCAATTCATGGCGGAAATTCGGGATGAAAAAATTCAAAAAGATGCCATGCGCTTCCGTCGAAACTTGGAGCGATTTGGCGAGTTGTTCGCTTATGAAATAAGCAAAGAATTAGACTATGAAGTGAAAGAAGTGCAGACGCCACTAGGCGTGGCGCAGCAAGCTGTCTTGGCGCAGCAGCCTGTGTTGGCGACCATCCTCCGTGCAGGATTGCCCTTGCATCAAGGTCTGCTCAACATGTTTGACGGAGCAGGCAATGCCTATATTTCAGCATCGAGAAAATACGACTCGAAAACAGATTTCCACATCGAATTGGGCTATCTTTCCACGCCAAACCCTACCGATAAAGTGCTTATCATCAACGACCCTATGCTTGCGTCGGGCTCTTCGATGTTGGTCGCCTATGAAACAATGCTTCAAAAAGGAACTCCTAGGCATGTGCATTTGGTGTCGGTATTGGCTAGTCAGAAAGGTGTGGACTATATCCAAAATGCGATTAAGGCAGAGAATGTAACGCTTTGGTTGGGGGGTATCGACCCCGAAACGACCGATAAAATGTATATCGTGCCTGGGCTGGGAGATGCAGGCGATTTGGCTTTCGGACCAAAAATGGAATAGCAGCATGTCGGAACGCCAAGAACTGATAAGCTCTGCCTTCAATCGAGCAGCCGACTTGTGCAGCCGAGTTGAAAAAAGCCCCCAAGCCATTCAAAAGAAATTACAGCTGTGGGAGCTCACTTCCGAAGAATGCGAAACGGTCATGCAACGATTATTTGAGCAGCGTTTTCTCGATGAGCAGCGATTTGCCAATTTTTATGTGCGCGATAAATATCGTTTTAATCGCTGGGGGCGCATTAAAATTGCCTATCAGCTCAAGCATGAGGGCATCTCGCCCAACTGCATTCAGTCGGCAATGGAGGAAATTAAGGAGGAGGAATATTTGGAAAATCTGCGCTATTTGCTCGAAGAAAAGCTCCGCAAGACGAAGGCAAAAGATGCCTATGACCTTAAGGTGAAAGTGGTGCGACACGCCCAAAGTCGAGGCTTTGAGCCTGACTTGATATTTCGGGAGTGGGCGGCGATTAGTAGGCAAGAGAGACGATAGTAAGGTTGGTTTCTCATAAAATGACCTCGCTATTGCGCTAACTTAATCAAAAACATTATCTTTGAGGTTTATAAACAGAAGGCTCAATGGGAGCTTTCAAAAAAAACAACCATCAGAAAGATATGCAAGTAAAAATCATCAATAAATCGTCGAACGAACTGCCTGCCTATGGCACGGCGCAGTCGGCAGGGCTCGACCTGCGTGCCAATCTCGAAGAATCAGTGGTGCTAAAGCCGCTGCAAAGAGCTATGATTCCCACGGGGCTATACCTCGAATTGCCCGCAGGCTATGAAGCGCAAATCCGCCCGCGAAGCGGATTGGCTGCCAAGCATGGCATCGGAGTGCTCAACTCGCCCGGCACAATTGATGCCGACTATCGTGGCGAAATTAAAGTGATTTTGGTGAACCTTTCCAATGAAGAATTTACAGTGGAACACGGCGAACGCATCTGTCAGATGGTGATTGCTCGCCACGAAACAGTGAGTTGGGACGAAGTGGAAGTGCTCGGCGACTCCGACCGTGGCGCTGGAGGATTTGGGCACACCGGAACAAAATAACTTTAGAGTTCAGCATTCAACATTCCAAAATGAAAAGAATTACCCTACTATATATCGTAATGCTTGCTTTCAGCTTTTCGGCTTTCAGCCAATCAGCTAGAAGCAAAAAAGAAACGGCGATTTCAGAAACACCGCTTTCGCAAGAAGAAAAAAGTGAGTTTGAATATATTTTCATCGAAGCCCTCAAGCAAAAACAAACAGGCAATTTCGATGCTGCACAGCAACTCTTTGCTCGATGCTTGGAAATCGACCCGCTCTCGGCAGTGAGCATGTATGAGATGGGCAAGTTGCACTATCTGCGGAAAGACCTCACGAGTGCCGCCTTGCTTTTCGAGCGTGCCATTGATGTCAATCCGAATAATAAATGGTATCGGCTCACCCTTGCGCAAGCCTATCAGCAACTGGGAAAAGGCAATGAATCGGCGCAATTATACTATGATCTATATCAGCAAGACAAGGAAAATACAAAATATCTCTACACTGCTGCCTTGCTTTGGAGCAAAGCAAAAAATTATGATGCGGCGCTAAAAGCCTATGATGAGTTTGCCAAAACAACAGGCAAATATGAAGCCATGGCACTTGCCAAACAAGATGTCTATCAGAAAAAAGGCGATTTTGATACCGCGATTAAAGATATCCAAAAGCTGATTAAAAAGAACCCAACCAACACCACCTATTATGGTCTTTTGGCTGAACTTTATCATGCCAAAGGCGACGATAAAAAAGCCTTGGGAAACTACAATCGGATTCTCACCATCGACCCGGAAAATGGCTTTGTGAATATCTCTTTGGCGGGTTTTTACCTCGAACGAGGGGAGAAGGATTTGTCTTTCGACTATATCAAAAAGGCTTTCCGAAGCGAACGATTGAGTGCCGACGAGAAAATGCAGTTTTATTTGGCTGAAATAAGTAGGGAAGACGAGGAAGAGTCGGAATGGACAACTGACCAAGTGGATGAAATTCTCGATATTCTGCAAGCGTCATATCCCGATGATGAACGCATGTATGCCATATATGCCGACCATTTCATGCGCCAAAATAAATTTGAAGAAGCTCGCGAAAATCTGCGTAAATATCTGGAGAAAACTCCCGAAGCCTATGAGCTGTGGTGGCAATATCTCCTGTTGTCTAATCAATTAGAGGATTGGGCGCGATTGAAAAAAGATTGTCAAGAAGCACTCGTGCATTTCCCCGAGGAGGCAACCATTTATGTGTGGGAGTCTTTGGCGTTGCTTCAGCTTGAGGACTATGCTGGCGCTAGTGCTTCTTCGGAAAAAGGCTTGACATTTTCCGAAGAAAATGCCTTTGCAAAAGAACAATTGCAAGTTTTTATTGCCGATGCGAATTATAGCTTAGGCAATGTGGATGAGGCTATTACTGCCTACGCCGAGGTTATCAAAGCCAACCCAAACAACTTTGGAGCGCTCAATAATTATGCCTATTATCTGGCGGAGGTGAACCGTGATTTAGATAAAGCTGAAACGGCTGCCAATCGAGTGGTGCAAGCTAATCCCAACAATGCGACCTATCTCGACACTTATGCGTGGGTGCTTTTCAAAAAAGGAGATTATGAGTTGGCGTTGTTTTATCAAGACACCGCAATCAGTAATTGTGGCGAGGAAGATAAAGGGGTGTATTTAGAGCATTTGGGCGACATCCTTTTTAAGCTGGGGGTTGTCGATAAAGCCATGGAAAATTGGAAAAAAGCAAAAGAGGCTGGCGATGCCAGTGAATTGCTCGACAAGAAAATTGAACAACGAAAGTATTTAGAAGAATAAGGTGAAGAATAGATTAATAACGCACGCGCTTTGCTTGCTTGTGCTCGTGCTGGGGTTTGGCTCCTGCAAGTCGCATCGAGAATTGACAAATGCCGATGACAAGCAGGTGCAACTCAATGTGCGCCAGATTTTGCAGCATGTAATCGAAGCAAACTACACCTTCGAGGGAATGCAGGCGAGCCGCATGAGCTGTGATGTGGAACTTAATGGTAAAAATGTGAGTTTCAAAGGGGTGATGCGTGCGAAAAATAATGAATTTATCGACCTCACCGCCTCGAAGATTATCCCTATTGCTCGTGCTAACTTGCGCCCCGATGCGGTGCAAATCATCAGCTATCTGCAAAAAGGATATTATGAGGGCGATTATGAGTTGGTGGCAGAAAAGTTCGGCTTATTGGTTGATTATCCTTTTGTGCAGTCGATATTGACAGGCTCTTTCAGTGAGCTGCACGACAAGCGGATTCGTCCAGCCTCGGTGGATGTTTATGTGGAAAATCAACGCTATGTGCTGAAATGGAAGCAGGCAAAAGTATTTGGTAAGGGGCAGCTTTTCACGCAATATGCCTATGTCAATCCCACGAGCTATCAAGTGGAAAAGCTCCGCTTAGTGTCGATGATGGGAGGTGATACGGAACTTGTGGTGGGCTATTCTAATCATCTCAATTTAGAGGGGCAGCAAGTGCCTACGGTGATGGATGTGGACGCAAGAAGCGGAAGTGTTCGAGTGAAAGCTAAGTTGCAATTGGGCAAAGTGGAACTGAAAGATGAGGTGGATAATAATTTTGCAATTACAAATAGATATCAGAAGTTAAACTAAAAAGCCGTATAGGCGATAAGCATTCAAGCTCATGAATAGGCGGTATTGGCTCTTGTTGATTGTGTTAGTGATGACTGTTGGTGGTGCTTGGGCGCAATCAATCGAAGACTTGCGCTCAAGAAAAGTGGAACTCAATAAGCAAATAAAATTGCTCAATAGCCTGATTAATGACGCGAGCAAAAGCGAGCAAAAGTCCCTCGAAGCACTTCGGCTACTAGAATTACAGGTGCGCACACGCGCACAATTAATTGCCGAACTCAATCAAGAGATGAGCATACTCAATCAGCGCATCGAAAACAATCAGACAATTGAGAAGATGCTTCAAAGCGACCTCCATGCCATGAAGGAGGAATATGCCGCCATGATTCGATTGGCACAAGTGAATAGTAATGCTTATGATGCGATTATTTTCCTACTCTCGTCTGACAATGCTTCGCAAGCCTATCAGCGCTGGCTCTACCTTCGTCAATATGCTCAATATCGGAGCAAGCAGCTGAACGTCATTAATTCGATATCTGCCAAGATGCAATTGAATTTGTCTCAGCTCGCTGAGCAAAAAAAATCCAAAGAAGTGCTTCTGGTGCAAAAACAACAAGAGCTAACGATGCTTCGCAATCAAGAGGTGCATTTAGAGCAAATGTTGCGTTCGTTTGGGGTGAAGCAGGTTGAGTTGCAAAGCGAAGTAAGCAGTCAGCAAGCGGAAGAAACATCTCTGAAAGGAGAAATAGAACGGCAGCTCGCCAGCGAGGCGAAGAAAAACTTTTCCAATGATGCTGACTTCGACAAGCTTAGCAAGGGCTTCCTGTCGAAGAAAGGTAAGCTTTCGCGACCAGTGGTCAATGGTGTTGTGAGTGAGAAGTTTGGCGCGCATAGTCATCCTATGTTGAAGAACGTAACTATCAATAGCAATGGGATTGAAATCACCACGAGTGCCGGAACACGCCCAATAGCTATCTACGACGGAGTGGTGTCGAAAGTGTTTGAGGTGTCAGAAAATCAAGCGATCATCTTGCGCCATGGCACCTATCTCACCGTCTATTCCAACCTTTCGGAAGCTTCGGTGAAGGTGGGAGATGTGGTGCGTGAAGGGCAACAATTGGGCATATTGTCTTCTAAAGATGGTTTCTCGGTGTTGAAGTTCCAAGTGTGGAAAGAGAACGCCAAGCTCGACCCTGAGGAATGGATAAGCCGATAAAAGAAAGTCCAAACAGATCTCCTCTAAAACTTCATTTGCTTAAAGATGTCCCACAGCACAATGCCAGCACTCACCGACACGTTGAACGAGTGCTTTGTGCCAAACTGTGGTATCTCGATTGCACCATCGCAAAGGTCAATCACCGATTGCTGCACACCTTTCACCTCATTGCCAAACACGAGAGCAATCTTTTTGTGGGCTGGGGCGTCGAAATCGGGCAGCATGATGCTGTTTGCCACTTGTTCCACCGCAAAAACAGAATAGCCTTCGGCTTTGAGTTGAGCCACTGAGTCTTCGGTGTGCTCGAAATGCTTCCACGCCACGGTGTCTTCTGCTCCGAGAGCGGTTTTGTGGATATCCTTATTCGGAGGTGTGGCGGTGTATCCGCAAAGGTGGATGCACTCCAATAGCATGGCGTCGCCAGTGCGAAAGAATGAACCGATATTGTTGCAGCTCCGCACATGGTCGAGCACCACCACAAGGGGGAACTTCTCGATTTTCTCGTATTGCTGGGCATCTACTCGATTGAGTTCGTGTGTTCTGAGTTTTTTATGCATGGTTGCTGTTTATGGGTTTATTGCTTTGCTGTTTATGTGCCTTTGGCGTTTATGGGTTTATGGGTTTATGGGTTTATGGCGCGGCTCAATTCGTAATTCGTAATTGTTAATTCGTAATTGATTCTCTTTTCACTGGCATTGTCATGCAGCGAGCTCCACCGCCTCCACGTGCGAGTTCTGAGCCTGCAATAGTAACTACGCATTTTTGATTTTCGGCAATGATTGACTTTCCATCAATCACATCTAATGCTTTGATAACCTCAAAGCCATTTTTGTGCAGTTCTTCGATGGTGTTCACATTGCGTTCATAGCCGATGATTTGACCGGGTGCAAAGGCGAAGAAATTTGCTCCACTGTGCCATTGCTCACGCTCTTGCGTCCAGATGTCTTTACTTCCCCCACAAGCGATGGGCTTCATGTCCATGCCTAGTTTTGCCAATGCTTTGGGCAGGTTTTCTTCTTCATAAATTCGTTTCACCTTGCCATTGTCCACTTCGATATGGATGGTGTGAAAGCGGGTGGAGTGGAGAATCAAAGGTTCATAGGTCATGCAAGCATCGGGTGCGAGAAAGGTGAAAACCATGTCGAGGTGAATGAAGCTTTCGGGTGTGGCAGGCAGCTCTTGCACTAGGATGTGGCGCAGACCTTGCTTCTTTTGCTTGATGTGCTCAATGATGGAATCAATGGCTTGTGTGGAGGTGCGCACGCCAGTGCCGATGACCAAAATATCCTCGCGCGCCACTTGGAAGTCGCCCCCTTCGAGATTAACTTCCGCTGCTGAATTGGCACGGATGACCTTGGTGGCTACTTTTTCATTGTGCGTGAAGATTGCCTCCATGATTAAGGCTTCACGATTGCGCACAGCATTTGCCATGTTGCCAATTAGCACCTCATTGCCAAAGGACATGGAAGCGTCGCGTGTGAAAAAGAAATTATGTAAGGGGAATAGACTAAACCGCTCATTGCTGAGATATCGGGTGAGGTTGTTGCGCTTCACGGGCACGCCTTGAATGAGCATCTTTGCCAATTCTTCAGGGGTGCTTCTGAGCAGGTCGCTTTGAACCATTTCAGCTTGCTCTTGCCGGCAGATGGTCTGCACTAAGTCGTATTTCACTTCGTCATCCTGCAAAATCTCGCCGAGCAAATCTTCTACTTCATAGCAAGTGGACACGGCTTGCAGCACGCCTTTCATCTGCTGATATTCCTCGCGGGCCACCGAGAGGTTCAGAATATCGCTATATAAAGCACGCTTGGCGGTCTCGGGTGTCATTTCTTCGACTTCGATACCGGGCGTGTGGGTAATCACCGCTTCGAGTTTGCCAAATTCAGAATGTATGTTTACGTTCATGGTTATTTTTTTTCTGCTCAAGTGCTGCAAAGGTAGAAGAAAAGCTGAAACAAACCAATTTTGTATAAATATACATTGCAAATATGGAAGGTAAGCTTAGCGTTGCTTAGGACTTGAAAGCTCCTCTTTCAGAAACTTAGCCGTGTATGACTCTTTGCACTTCGCCACTTCCTCGGGAGTGCCCGCAGTCATCACTTCGCCACCACCACGACCGCCCTCTTTGCCAATGTCGATGATATAATCTGCCACTTTAATCACATCGAGGTTGTGCTCGATGATGATGACCGTGTTTCCTCGTTCCACTAGGCGATTGAGCACGCCGAGCAGCACTCGAATATCCTCGAAGTGCAAGCCCGTGGTGGGTTCATCTAATATATATAGCGTCTTACCAGTGTCGCGCTTTGCGAGCTCGCTGGCGAGCTTCACCCGTTGCGCTTCGCCACCCGAAAGGGTGGTCGATGCTTGTCCGAGGGTGAGATATCCCAAGCCCACATCCTGAATAGTGCGCAGCTTGTGGGCGATGTTGGGGATGCTCTCGAAGAACTCCACCCCTTGGTTGATGGTCATGTCGAGCACATCGCTGATGGATTTGCCTTTATAGCGTACTTCGAGGGTTTCAAGATTATATAGTTTGCCATGGCAAGCGTCGCATTTCACATAGACATCGGGGAGAAAGTTCATTTCAATGAGCTTCATGCCACCGCCTTTGCAGTCCTCGCATCGTCCGCCCGACACGTTAAAAGAGAATCGACCAGGCTTATAGGCTCGAATCTTCGATTCGGGCAGTTGGCAAAACAGTGCGCGAATATCGGTGAATACACCCATGTAGGTTGTTGGGTTGGAGCGTGGTGTGCGCCCAATGGGCGATTGATCGACCTGCACCACCTTGTCGATATGCTCTAAGCCTTCAATCTTTTGATAGGGGAGTGGGTCTTTGAGCGAGTTATAGAAATGTTGGCTCAAGATGGGTTGTAGCGTGCCGTTGATAAGGCTCGACTTGCCGCTGCCCGACACGCCGGTTACGCAAATCATCTTGCCGAGTGGAAATTCCACCGAGATGTTTTTGAGGTTGTTGCCCGTGCAGCCACTCAGCTTGATGCTTTTGCCGCTGCCTTTGCGTCGTTTCTTCGGCACTTCGATTTCGAGCTTGCCGTTGAGGTAGTTGGCAGTGAGCGAATCGCCTTGCATCACTTCTTGAGGTGTGCCTGCCGCCATCACTTCGCCACCATGCCGCCCCGCATGCGGACCCATATCAATGATATAATCGCTCGCCAGCATCATGTCTTTGTCGTGTTCTACCACCACAATCGAGTTGCCCGTGTCTCGCAATCGCTCCAGCG
>JBKECD010000045.1:0-14913 GCA_047974225.1 Mangrovibacterium sp. | reverse complement strand
CAAATCTAAATCTGCCAAATCCATTAGCAATGACTTGGCTTTAGGGTTCAATATATCAATCTGCAATGTTTCCATGGTATCTTTTTTTGACAAAGATATAAATCTCTAATAAATACTCACCAACGTTCCCCTTCGCTTATCACACATCTCTTTCGGCATCGCCTCAACGATGGTTGATGCTAGGCGTTTGATTTGGCTCATCTTGGCATAGTGCTTCGAGTAAATCAGACTCACCTCACGCACAGGGGTGATGTCGGTGAACTCTTTCACTTGCGAACTGCGAGTTTCATTCATTTCAAAGGTGGCTAGCTCGGGGATGAGCGTTACGCCGCCTTCTTTATCAACGATGTTCATCAGCGTTTCGAGCGAACCGGCTTCAAAAGAGAATGGCAGGGACTTGCCTCGACCCGTACTCTCGGAACAGAGATTAATCACCTGATTGCGGAAGCAATGTCCATCGCTCAAGAGCCACAAGTCAGGCACTGCCACATCTTCCACTTTGAGTTTTTCCACCGCATGCAGGGGGTGCGAAGAATTGCAATAAAGCATCATCTTTTCATAGAAAAGTGGTTTTTCATCAAACTTGTCATTGTTCAAAGGCGTAACCAAGATGCCCACATCAATCAATTCCTTGCCCAATCGAGTGATGATTTCTTGTGTGGTGAGTTCCTCAATCCGAATGGTGATGTCGGGATAATTGCGTTTAAAGTCGCCCACAAACATGGGAATCACATAGGGAGCTAAAGTCGGTATCACCCCAATCTTCAATGTGCCCTCCACTTGACTTTTATGCTCGCGAATGATTTCATTCACCACCTCTTTTTGCTGCAACACAATGCGTGCTTGTTCCAAAATCTTCACCCCAATCTTAGTGGGAATGAGCGGCTGGCGACTTCTATCAAAGATAATGACTTCCAAGTCTTCTTCGAGTTTCTTGATTTGCATGCTCAGTGTGGGCTGCGTAATGAAGCATGCTTGCGCGGCTTTGCCAAAATGCCGGTAAGTATCTACCGCCACAATGTATTCGAGTTGGGTGAGTGTTATCATACTAAAAAAGCCCCTAGCCCCCTCCCAACCTCCCCCTAGGGGGAGGAGTTAGAGGCACTTGGTTTATTAATTATTTTATATTCTATGTATTTGCTGCGTATTTATGGTTTTAGCTCTCCCCCTCGGGGGAGTTGGAGGGGGCTAAACATCATCTGCCGTTGCCATTCAAATAAACTAACAGCTAAGGCTTGCGAGATGTTCATCGACTTGCATTTGCCAGTCATCGGAATGAAGACACTCATATCCACCTTTTGCAACAGCTCTTCGGGCAAACCTTTCGACTCGCTCCCGAGCAAAAATACAATTTTTTCTGGTAATGCGGTGCAAAAGATGTTGGTTGCTCCTGTGCTTGTTTCAATGGCGCAAACTCGATAACCTTTCGGAATATTTCCGAAGAACTCCTCAGAAGATTGGTAGTTCAACACCACATTCTTAAAGCTCAGTCCTGCGGTTTTCTTGATTGTTGCTTCTCGCTTGTTGTTTTCATCATCGAGCAAAATCAGCTGATTGCCGCCCACATTATCCACCAAGCGCATCAGACTGCCCACATTCTCAGGGCTCTTCACCTGCCACGCCACCACAATAGGCGGATGCTCCAAAGGCTGCAAGTCTTGCGCCTGAAAGAATTTGATTGAGTTTGTTTCCATGTTTTTTAGTACAATGCGGGGTGCGGAGTAGCTTCGCCATTAAACTAGCATTCACCGCTAAGTTACTTCGCACTTATTTTAAAGTATCGAATCAATCAACTCCGCTGGATTAGCCACCACCGCTTTGTTGCCATTAATGACAATCGGACGGCGGAGCAAGCTCGGATTGTTCACCAAGAGGTCAAACCACATTTCTTCGGTGAACGTTGTGGCATCATGATTGTCTTTAAATAAGGCATCCGATGTGCGCACGAGTTCCCGAATCGGCAAACCTGTTTTCGCCACTAAATCTTCGAGCTCCTCTTTTCGAAGCCCCTCTTTCATGTAGTTGATGAGTTCAGGCACATAGCTATATTCCTCCAAGAATTGCAATGCCATGCGCGATTTGGCGCATCGAGGGTGATGATAAATTTTCAAACTCACGGAATGTAGGTCTTTGATGTAATGATAAATGTCTTCTTGCGCACGATAAGTATGTTCGGTGTCTTCTCGATTATAAGCATTCGTAAGCTCATCTTGGTCGAACAAGCGTGCTTTCACATTGTCGCGGAGCTGCAAATCGAGAATCGTGCGCAACTCTTGCTGCAAGGCTTCATCATAAATCGGACAAGCCACTTCCACTCGCCTATCGAGGTTGCGAGGCATCCAGTCCGCCGATGAAATATAATATTTCTCTTTGCCGCCATTGGCGAAGATGAACACTCGGGAGTGCTCCAAATATTTATCCACGATGCTAATCGCGTCAATGTTTTTCGCCAGCTCAGGGTCGGAAAGACGCAAACCGAAAATACCTCGCACAATCAGCTTCACTTGCACTCCTGCACGAGCCGCTTCCGTAATCTTATCAATCATATCGGGGTCGATAAGGCTATTCATCTTTAGCATCACATAGGCTTCTTTGCCCTCCTTAGCGTTTTTAATCTCATTATCCACCATCTCGGTGAAGAACGAACGCATATTGAAAGGACTCACCACAATGTGTTTGTAATTATGATTGCGATAGTTATGCTTGTAGAACTCAAAGAGTTTTTCGATTTCATTCGCAATGCGAGGGTCGGCAGTGAGCAATCCATCATCGCCATAGAAACGAGCCGTGCCCTCATTGAAATTACCGGTACCGATGTAGGCATAGTTTCTGAAATCATCGCCCTCCTTGCGCTTCACCCACGCCACTTTCGAGTGCACTTTCAGTCCCGGCACACCATTGATGACGTGCGCTCCTTCTTCTTGCAGCTTATTCGACCAATAGATGTTGGGTTCTTCATCGAAGCGAGCTTGCAACTCAATCACCACCGTTACTTTCTTGCCATTGCGAATCGCATTGAGCAGCGCATTGACCACCCTCGACTCATTCGCCACACGATAAATCGTGATGCCGATTTCCTCCACTTTGGGGTCGATGGCAGCCTCTCGCAGGAAGTCGATGAAATGCCCAAAACTTTGGTAAGGATAGTGCAGCATGATGTCGCGCTGACGCAATTGCTTCAAGATACTGCTATGCGGCGGCAGCGAAATGTGACGCACCGGAGCTTGCGACTTATAATAATGATGCGCTTCGCCAATCTCTGGGAAGTCGGCAAAATCTTTATGGTTGTGATATCGACCGCCAGCCACCACATCTTCGGGGTGCATGTCCATGCTGTCGGTGATGTATTTCAGAAAAGCATAGGGCATGTCGCTATCATAAAGCATGCGCACCGGTTCGCCCAACTTGCGCCGCTTCAAGCTCAGCTCCATCTTCTCAATGAAACTCTTCGAGATGTCCTCATCAATATCAAGTTCCGCATCACGAGTTACTTTAATCGTGTAGGCTTCATATTTATCGTATTTGAAAAGCGGAAATAAATCCTCAAAACAATAGCGAATAATATCATCGAGCAGAATCACATACTTTTTATTGCCACGTGAGGGAAGCACCAAGAATCGCCCCACCGTTTTGTTGGGCACACGCACCAAGGAGTAGGCGAATTTATCAGGCTTGTCGGAGCGAGAAAGTTTCACCGCCAAATAGACCGAACGGTCGCGGAGATAGGGAAACTTCCGCTTGTCGTCGAGCATCAGCGGCACTAGGTTGGGCAGCACTTTGCTGTGGAAATATCGCTTCACAAAGACACCCTGCTCGCGCGAAAGCTCTTGCTCATTAATGACATGGATATTCTCCTTAGCCATTTCCTGCATGAGATCGGTGTAAATCTTGCGTGATTTGGTCTGATGCTCCAGCACGATGCGGTAAATCTCATTATAGAGTTGCTCGGGCGTGTAATCGCCAAGTATTTCAGCTTTCAGCCCATAGTTCACCACTCGACGCACCCAAGCGGCACGCACACGAAAGAACTCATCGAGGTTGTTAGAAAAGATGCCGATGAAGCGCAGACGCTCAAACAGCGGCACATTAGGGTCGGATGCCTCTTGCAGCACCCGTTCGTTGAATGCCAACCAGCTAATCTCACGGTTGATATATGCTTTTAAATCTGTCATGTTTTTATTGCTTTGGCTTCGCCGCTGTAAGCTAAGTTTGGCACGAAATTACAGATTATATTGCTTCTTCGCAACGAATGGCGATTAATAAGTGATTACAAATGCTTTTAAATGGAAAACCAACAATCCTTTTCTTGCTTATTTTTCGCCATTTCTTGCTTAGTTTCTTCTTTTTCTTGCTTAGTGCAAAAACGCACTTGATTTTCACACAGTTGGAAGCGCAAATTAAGCTTGCTCATTTTCTTGCTTTTCTTACTTAATTCGTTCTTCAACACTCAAAAGTAATCATTTTGCGCATGTGCAAGTGTTTTAAAACAAAAAAGCCGCAAGCTAGAACCGCATCTCTACGCCCCTAGCTCACAGCTTATAGCTTATAGAAAGCAAGTTTATTACGACGAAGCAATCTTCTTCACTAGTAAAAAATTACAACGCCTTAATCGCATCAGTCAATCGACCTGCAATCTCTTCAATTGTTCCCATTCCAGCTATGCCTACATGCTTATCTTGTGCGGCATAGTAGTTTTTCAATGGCAGAGTTTTGTTGTTATACTCGTTGATGCGGTTTTCGATGATTGACTGATCTTGGTCGTCAGAACGCCCTGAAGTCAAACCACGATTGAGCAAGCGAGCCACCAATTCATCTTTTTCCACTTCCAGACTGAGCATAGCTGAAACAGGCGTGCCGTTTTCATTCAAAAGCACATCCAAGGCTTCTGCTTGTGCCACGGTGCGTGGGAAACCATCAAAGATGAAACCTTTAGCCGCTTTATTGTCGGCAAACTTGTTTTTAATCATGCCGATTACAATATCGTCCGACACCAATTCGCCTTTATCCATGATGCTTTTAGCTTTCAAGCCAAGCTCTGTGCCTGCGGCGATTTCGCCACGAAGCAAATCACCTGTCGAAAGGTGAATCAAACCGAAGTTTTCAATCAGAAACTCCGCTTGAGTTCCCTTGCCAGCCCCCGGAGGGCCAAATAGAATTAAGTTTAACATGTTTATTTTTTTTGAGCCCCCTCCCACCCCCCCAAGGGGGAGGAGTTAAAGGCACTGAGTTTATTAATTATTTTATATTCTATGTATTTACTGCATATTTATGGTTTTAGCTCTCCCCCTCGGGGGAGTTGGAGGGGGCTCTGGTTCTAGTCCTCCCCTCGGGGAGGTTAGGAGGAGCCTCTCCTATTCAACTATCTTATAAATATCAATCAGATTTCTTCCTCTTCCGTCATAGTCCAAGCCATAGCCGACGATGAATTTCGTAGGGATTTCCAGACCCACATAGTCGATTTTCACCTCTTTCTGAAGCGCATCTGGCTTCAAGAGAAGCGTGGCAATTTTAATTTCCGCAGGATTTAGTGCTTGCAATTGCTCAATCACTTTGTGGATAGTAATCCCTGTATCTACAATATCTTCAAGCACCACCACGGTGCGTCCCTCAATGTTTTCATTCAGACCGATGATCTGCTTCACATTGCCCGTAGTGCTTGTTCCTTCATAGGAGGCAAACTTCACAAAGGTGATTTCAGCTTCGAGCGAATTAATGCGTTTGAAGATTTCTGTCGCAAAAAGAAACGAGCCATTCAAAATGCAAATAAATAGCGGCTGTTTATCTTCCAGGTCAGCATTCATTTCATCAGCGATGCGCTCGACGTTTCCTCTGATTTTCTCATAGGGTATAAAGAGTTCAAACTCTTTATCGTGGATTTTTATTTTTTCCATTTATTGTACTTTTACGTGGTGATTTCGTGGATGCTAGAGCAGCCCGAATATCTTAGGGGACTTTTAAAAGCCTACAAAGAAAACAAATATTAGGCTAATTTTTTACTTTGTCGATGTTTTTTTCTGAAGAACTTCTATTTTCATCCTCTTTCTAACGACTGTTGGGTCATTGGCAAATCTTCTAAAGACTCTCCAATGACCCAACAAATCACACTGAAACTCAGCTTAGTTTTTTGCTTTCACTGCTTCGTCATTAGCCACTAGCCATTCGGCAATCTGCACAGCATTTAGCGCAGCTCCTTTTTTTATTTGGTCGCCCACACACCAGAAAGTCAATCCGTTTGGATTGGTGATGTCGTGGCGCAATCTGCCCACATAGACGTCATCTTTGCCAGCCACAAATAGCGGCATTGGATATTCTTTATTCGCAGGATTGTCAATCACCGTCAGTCCTTCGGTTTGGGCGAAGGCTTCACGCACTTGCGCAATTGTCAGTGGGCTTTCCGTTTCGAGCCAAATGGCTTCCGAATGAGAGCGAGCCACGGGCACACGCACACAAGTGGCACTCACTTCGCAGTTGGGGCTCAAAATCTTCTTCGTTTCCCAATTCATTTTCATTTCCTCTTTGGTGTAATCATTATCGAGAAACACATCAATATGAGGAATTACATTCATAGCAAGTTGATAGGCGAATTTTTCCACTTTAGGCTCACTTCCTTCTGCAATAGCTTTGGTTTGCTCTTCCAATTCGGTCATTCCTTGAGCTCCAGCACCACTTGCCGCTTGATAGGTCGCCACTTGCACCTTGGTGATGGGCGACAAATCATGGATAGGCTTCAGCGCCACCACCATCTGAATAGTGGAGCAGTTGGGATTAGCAATAATGTTGCGTGGGCGATTTAGCGCATCGGTTGGATTGACCTCAGGCACCACCAAAGGCACATCATCATCATAGCGGAATGCACTTGAATTGTCAATCATAATTGCGCCATGCTTGGTGATTGTGTCGGCAAAATTCTTTGAAATGTCGCCCCCTGCGGAAGTCAAGGCGATATCAATATCTTTGAAATCATCATTGTGTTTCAGTTCCTTCACCACTAATTTCTGACCTTTAAAATCATATTCACTTCCCGCACTTCTTGCCGAACCAAACAACAATAATTCGCTCACTGGGAAATTGCGCTCAGCCAAAACTTTCAAGAACTCTTGACCCACAGCACCGCTAGCACCAACAATTGCTACTTTCATATTTTTATAATTTAATTTGCGTCCTCCACCCGAATTATTCGGGCTGAAGCTTTTGTTTTTTTATTTTGGCACAAAATTAATCGAATACTTTCAATTACATAGCACACAGAGATAGATATGTTTGTTTTTTTAGTGTTTTTCTAATGCACACCCCGACATTGAAAATGTTATGCAAACTTGATTTTAATCTCCAAACAACAAGCAAATCTCGATATTAATTCTAATTTTGAATAAAAATTACAGCTCACCCTAATTATACCCCTGATGGCTACACACTTTTTCTATACTAAAGATGGCGAGAACTTCGGACCTTTATCTATTTCGCAATTAAAAGCTGAAGGAATTTCACCTGAGACTCTCGTGTGGCATGCCGAACTGACTGAATGGACTCCAGCCAGCAAGGTGAGTGAATTGAAAGCATTGTTTGTCGAAGAAGACGACGCTCAAAGTCAGCCACCCCCACCACCTCCGAAAGAAGACAGCTCGTCGGAAGCACACCCAAAATACATCCCCACTTATCCTCCAAAATCATACCTGGTCGAAGCCATTTTGGTTACCATCTTCTGCTGCCTGCCATTTGGAATTATCAGCATTGTGCATGCCTCGCGAGTGGAAAGCCGATTTTATGCTGGCAACTATGAAGGCTCGTTTCGCGCCTCGCGGAAAGCACGACGATGGGTGATTATCTCCCTGATAAGCCTAGTTCTGACTTTCGGCTTGTCTTTCATCATCAACATACTATTCTTTGCGGGAGCTCTTTTAAGCTTTCCAGCGGCTGATTTCTTTGTTTAGCCCCCTAAATCGGAGCAAGGGATATTTTGATTGCCATCTTTTTCAACAAAACCACCAAGCTTTACTAGAAAATCATTAATTTCGCATCATGATATTTCCTCCTTAAGGAATAAAAAGATGCATCATGAGCGAACACCACGACGAACACCACGCACATGTGGAAAACAACGACGAATATATGGGATTGACTGTGAATGGCGGCATTGAGCAACCGAAGTCATATGACGACAACGCCATTGCTCGATTCCTTCAACACAAAAAGAGACCAAGCCTTACCGCCGACCAATATGTAGAAGGTATTTTGAAAGGCGACCGCACGATTTTGAGTAAGGCTGTTACCCTTGTGGAAAGCTCGAAGAAGGAGCACTATGACATGGCACAGCAAATCATCGAAAGATGTTTGCCCCACAGTGGGAAGTCAATTCGCATCGGGATTACAGGCGTGCCGGGCGTGGGCAAAAGCACCACGATTGAAGCACTCGGCAAACATGTAACCGACCAAGGTCATCAGCTTGCTGTGCTTGCCATCGACCCAAGTAGCGAACGCACCAAAGGGAGTATTTTGGGCGACAAAACACGCATGGAAGAACTTTCAGCCAATCCGAAAGCCTACATTCGTCCTTCGCCGTCAGCCGGTTCGCTAGGCGGTGTGGCTCGAAAAACACGCGAGACTATTATATTGTGTGAAGCGGCTGGTTTCGATGTGATTTTCATCGAGACTGTGGGCGTGGGGCAAAGCGAAACTGCCGTGCACTCGATGGTAGATTTCTTCCTCCTACTCATGCTTTCAGGAGCTGGCGATGAGCTGCAAGGCATCAAGCGTGGCATCATGGAAATGGCTGATGCCATCACAATCAACAAAGCCGATGGCGACAATATCGACCGTGCAGAAATGGCACGCGTACAATATATGAATGCCCTTCATCTCTTTCCGCCCACAGCTTCGGGCTGGACACCCAAAGTGCTGTGCAGCTCGGCTTATAAAGGTACGGGCATTGCAGAATTATGGACGACCATTGGCGACTACATGAGCTTCACCAATCAGAATGATTATTTCCAAGAGCGACGAAGCGAGCAGGCGAAGTATTGGATGTATGAAACCATCAACGAGCAATTGCGTTCCAACTTCTACCTCAACGAGGAGATTAAAAACCTCATCCCAACCAAAGAACATCAAGTGCTGAACGATGAATTGAGTTCATTTGTGGCAGCCAAACAATTATTAGATACTTATTTTCAACACAACAAGAATTAATTTTAAACATGAAAAAATTATTTCCTTTTTTAATGCTTGCGCTGACAATTGCCGCAAGTGCCTGTCAGCCTAAAAACAGCTACACCATCACAGGAACTATTGCCAATGCCGATTCTGGCATGGTCTATTTGATGAAACCTGCGGGCAGAAATCTCGAAACATTAGATTCGGCTCAAGTAGTGAATGGCTCGTTTGAATTTGCCGCCCAAGAGCTTGGCGAAATCGAACTCGTGGCATTACGCTTTAATGAGCGTCAGTTTTTTGCGCAATTCCTCAAAGATGCCGCTAAGTTTAAAATCACAGCTTATGCCGACAGCTTGACCATGGATGCAACCCAGATAGAAGGCTCGGAGGTGAACGATATTTTCAACAGCTATCTTGATGAGATGTATCGTTTCTCAGCTGAAATGCAGAAATACAACGCTGATTTCCGTGCGGCTACTGTGATTAAAAACGAAGAAAAACAAAAGGAAATTAGATTCAATGCCGAGGCTTCACAAGAAAAATTCCTCTATTTCAGCAAAAACTTTGTGAAAGAACACCACAACTCGGTAGTGGCATCATTCATCATCTGCAACCAATTATTCCAAAGTCTTGAAATCGACGAAGTGAGCAAACTCACCGAACAACTTTCAGGCGCTGCCATCGAAAACAACCCCTACTACACCCAAATCACCGAAGCTTTGGAACAAAAGAAAGCACAAGAAATCGCTGAAGAAGCCGTGGCAATGGGAAAAACAGCTCCTGATTTCACGCTGCCCACTCCCGATGGAAAAGAAGTGAGCCTGAGCGATTTCCGTGGCAAATACGTATTGCTTGATTTCTGGGCTTCGTGGTGCGGACCTTGTCGTCAAGAAAACCCCAACGTGCTTGCTGCCTACAACAAATATCACTCAAAAAACTTCGATATCCTAGCTGTTTCCCTCGATAAAGACCGTGCTAAATGGGTGGAAGCAATCGAAAAAGACGGACTGCCTTGGACACACATTTCTGATTTGAAATTCTGGCAAAGTGATGCCGCAAAACTCTACGGAATACAGTCAATTCCTGCTTCATTCCTCATCGACCCCAACGGGGTGATTGTGGCAAAAAACCTTCGAGGTGCTGAATTGGAAAAGAAATTGGCGGAGTTGTTGAAGTAAAAAAAGCCCCTCTAACTCCCCCAAGGGGGAGAATAGAACCACAAACAAAGAGACGAGGCATGCCTCGTCTCTACTGAACTTTCTTCAAACAACAATGTTTGAAAAACAACCGACAAATAATAATCAGCGTCCTTGCCCTCCCCCTCGAGGGAGATGGAGGGGGCTAAATTTAAACGATATGAATTACGATATACTAGTCATTGGTAGCGGCCCGGGTGGATATGTCGCTGCCATCAGAGCATCTCAATTAGGTTTCAAAGTGGGCGTGGTGGAGCGCGAAAACCTCGGGGGCATCTGCCTCAACTGGGGATGTATTCCCACTAAATCACTTTTGAAAAGCGCACAAGCTTATAAATATGCTGCTCACGCAGCCGACTATGGTGTGAAAATCGAAGGCTTGGTGTCGCCTGACTTTGAAGCCATGGTGGCTCGCAGTCGTGGTGTGGCGGAAGGCATGAGCAAAGGGATTCAATTCCTCTTCAAAAAGAATAAGATTGAAGTCATTAATGGCTTTGGCAAACTGGTGGAGAAAGGCAAAGTGGAAGTAACCGATGCCGATGGTGGCAAGTCGATGGTGGAAGCAAAACACATCATCTTGGCTACTGGCGCACGCTCTCGCACATTGCCCAACTTGCCTCAAGATGGCGAGAAAATTATTGGCTATCGTCAAGCTCTCACCTTGCCTAAGCAACCTAAATCAATGGTGGTGGTTGGCTCAGGAGCTATCGGCAGTGAGTTTGCCTACTTCTATCAATCCATCGGCACGCAAGTAACTTTGGTGGAATATCTGCCCAACATTGTGCCTAATGAAGATGTGGAAGTTTCACAAACCCTCGGTCGTTCTTTCAAGAAAATGAAGATGAAAGTGATGGTGGACGCTTCGGTGGAATCTGTCGACACTTCGGGCGATTTGTGCAAGGTGCAAATCAAGACCAAAAAAGGAGTGGAAGAGGTGGAAGCAGAAATCGTGCTTTCAGCTGTGGGCGTGCAGACCAACATTGAGGGCATTGGATTGGAAGAACTCGGCGTGGAAACCAAAGGCTCGAAAATTGTGGTCGATGATTACTATCGCACCAACATCGAGGGCGTATATGCTATTGGCGACATTGTGCATGGACCTGCTTTGGCTCACGTGGCATCTGCCGAAGGCATCTGCTGTGTGGAGAAAATTGCGGGGCAAAGTCCTGAGCCTATTGCATACCACAATATCCCCGGCTGCACCTACACCATTCCTGAGGTTTCATCGGTGGGCTTGACGGAAGCGAAAGCTCTTGAGGCAGGTCATGAAATCAAAGTAGGCAAGTTCCCTTATTCCGCATCGGGCAAAGCTAGTGCCGCAGGCGAGAAAGATGGCTTTGTGAAGCTCATCTTCGATGCCAAATATGGCGAATTGCTCGGCGCACACCTCATTGGTGGCAATGTAACCGAGATGATTTCCAGCCTAGTGATTGCTCGCAAGCTTGAAATCACGGGGCATGAACTGTTGAAAACCATTCACCCCCACCCCACCATGAGCGAAGCCATCATGGAAGCTGCCGCAGCGGCTTATGATGAGGTGATACATATTTAGCTTTGCACCTTAGGCTATAAGCCTTATAGCGAGCTATGGTAATTTTATAAAAAAGAGCATCGAAATGATGCTCTTTTTTATGCTTCAAGTATGCACAGACTGGCTTAGAGTTTACCCACTATTATCCGACATAGACCCAGAAAAAAAGAATGTGGTGGATTGGATGATGGAGGGGTAAAACTATCTTTTCGTTAAGATGTTAATACTATATATAAGTAAAACACTATTTTGTCAGTATCTTTCCATCCTAAATTTAGTTTTGAATCAATCATGCACAGAGTAAAGCATAAAATCAAGAAATTCTTTCACCACGAAACTGCGGCTAGCATCATCCTGCTTGCCATTACACTCCTCACCCTCTTGCTCGTCAATTACGGTTATAACGAGTCTTATCAGCATCTCTTGCACTTCAAATTCAGCTTCTTGCCGGGGAGATTAGGAGAGATGAGCCTGCACCATTGGATTAATGATGGGCTGATGGCTATTTTCTTCTTCCAAGTCGGATTAGAAATCAAGCGTGAAGTATTCGTGGGCAACTTGTCTTCTTATGAGAAAGCCACATTGCCCATCATCGCTGCACTCGGAGGAATTATTTTCCCGATTATCGTGTTTCGATTGCTCAACACCAATCCCGAAGCTAACACCGGCTGGGCAATTCCAATGGCTACCGATATTGCCTTTTCGCTCGGCATTTTGAAACTGCTCGGCAAGCGCATTCCACTCGCCTTGAAAGTGTTCCTCACCGCCTTTGCAGTGGCGGATGATTTGGGAGCTATCGTGGTGATTGCTTTGTTTTACAGTGCCGAAATCAACACCGCTTATATTCTCTATGGACTGCTAATCCTCGGCTTCATGTCGATACTTACTTTCTATAAACGATACAACACCTGGGTTTATCTGACCTTAGGCGTCATCGTGTGGTATCTCTTCCTTTGTTCGGGCATTCACGCCACCATTGCAGGCGTGCTGCTCGCATTCACCATCCCGATGATGGTGCGCAAAAAACGCGACTTCCCAGTAAAGCGATTAGAGCATTTTTGGCATCCAGGAGTGGGATTTATCATCATGCCCATCTTCGCCTTTGCCAATGCTGGCGTGGTGTTTGGCAGCGAGCTGACTAACTTCGATGTTTCCACAGCTATTGCTGGCGGATTGGTGTTTGGGAAGTTCATTGGCATCAGTCTATTCTGCTGGATAGCCATCAAAACAGGCATTTCAAAAATGCCCACTGGTGTGCGCAAACGAGAACTTTTCTTCACCGCACTGCTCGGTGGCGTGGGCTTCACCATGTCGCTCTTCATTGCTGAACTTTCTTTCGACCCAAGCACGCAAGCCAACCTGCTCGCTGCCTCGAAAATTGGCATTCTTATGGGGTCAGTCATCGCTGGTGTGGGTGGATATTTAGGATTGAGATTGACAGCGAAGAAGTAGCTCCCGAAATCCCCCAAGAGGGACTTTTCAAATGCAACAAAAGATTTAATATCTTTGCCGAAAATACAAATAGCAACCTAGTGCCTTTACCCTCCCCCTTGGGGGAGTTGGAGGGGGCTTAATCTAATAATCATGGCACAAAAACCATCAATACCCAAAGGAACACGCGACTTTTCGCCTGCTGAAATGGCACGTCGCAATTATATTTTCGATAGCATTCGCTCGGTGTTTCAACTCTACGGGTTTCAACCCATCGAAACCCCTGCAATGGAAAACCTCTCCACGCTCATGGGGAAATATGGCGAAGAGGGCGATAAGTTGCTCTTCAAAATCCTCAACTCGGGCGACTTTGCGAGCAAAGCGAACGATGCCGACTTGGCAAATAAAGATAGTGTGAAACTGACTAATCAGATTTCTGAAAAGGGCTTGCGCTATGACCTCACCGTGCCCTTCGCTCGATTTGTGGTGCAATATCAAAATGATATTTCATTTCCTTTCAAACGCTATCAGATTCAACCAGTGTGGCGTGCCGACCGTCCGCAAAAGGGGCGATACCGCGAGTTCTATCAATGTGATGTGGATATTGTGGGCAGCGATTCACTCTTGAATGAGTTTGAATTGGTGCAAATCATCAATCAGGTCTATGAGAAGTTGAACATCCGCACGGCGGTGAAAATCAACAACCGTAAGATTCTCGCTGGCATTGCGGAGAGCATTGGCGAAGCGGATCGAATCATTGATATTACGGTGGCAATTGATAAGCTCGACAAAATCGGTCTGGAAAAGGTGAATGCGGAATTGCTCGACAAAGGGGTTTCAGAAGATGCGGTGGCAAAGCTGCAACCCATTCTGAACCTCAGCGGCTCGACCGAAGAGAAGCTTGCTGATATTGAATCAGTCATTGGGCACACTGAAATTGGCGCAAAAGGAATTGAAGAAATGCGCACGCTATTTAATTATATTGCATCGGTGGAATTGAGCACGGAAGTGGAACTCGACCTCACCTTGGCTCGTGGTTTGAATTACTACACCGGAGCAATTTATGAGGTGAAAGCCAAAGATGTGCAAATTGGCAGCATCACTGGTGGCGGACGATATGACGACCTTACGGGTATCTTCGGCATGAGTGGCGTGAGCGGCGTGGGCGTTTCATTTGGTGCCGACCGCATCTATGATGTGATGACCCAACTCAATCTATTTCCCGAAGAAGCATTGGCAACTACCAAAGTGATGTTCTCCAACTTCGGTGCGAAAGAGGAAGCTTATTGCTTGCCCATTCTGCAAAAACTTCGCGCCAACGGCATTAGTGCCGAGATTTATCCTTCGGAAGCCAAAATGAAAAAGCAAATGACGTGGGCGGATAGAAAAGCTATTCCTTTTGTGGCAATTGTGGGCGAAAATGAAATGGCAGAAAGCAAAGTTTCACTCAAAAACATGAAAACAGGCGAACAGCAATTGCTGAGCGTGGAGGAGTTAATTGAGGTAATGCGATGATGTGCTAATGCAATGCTAAAAAAGCAAGCTCAGTTTCCTGAGCTTGCTTTTTTTGATTGTGAAAATTATCCAATAATTATTCTTCGCTTT
>JBKECD010000159.1:0-15636 GCA_047974225.1 Mangrovibacterium sp. | reverse complement strand
TTACCTGCACGCGAACCATAGATGGCTGTGGCTGATGCATCTTTCAACACGTCCATCGACACAATGTCGGAAGGGTTGATGGTGGAAAGTGGGTTGGAAGTTTCCGAACCCGAAGAACCATCAATCACCACCCCATCAATCACAAAGATTGGTTCGTTGGAAGCATTCAAAGAGTTGATACCCCGAATGCGGATAGATGAACTTGCACCAGGTGCACCACTGTTTTGCTGCACTTGCACCCCTGCGGCACGACCTTGAAGCACTTGATCGACCGATGTAGGTACTGATTTTTCAATCGCATCGCTAGCCACCGAAACAACAGAACCAGTAAGGTCGGAACGTTTCATTTGTCCATAGCCGACTACCACCACCTCATCGAGGTTTTCAGAATCTTCATGCAATGTTACATTGGCAGTCTTTGACTCCGTTGCGGTGATTTCCACAGGCTTATAGCCCACGAAAGTGAAGCGCAACACGCTATTGGTTGGAGCTTTGATTTGATACTCTCCATCAATGTTGGTGAGCGTACCATTGGTTGTTCCAACCACTACAATGCTGACACCCGGGATGGAAGCCCCTCGTTTGTCAACAACCTTACCCTTCACCGTGGCTTCTTGTGAGAAGCCTGCGAGAGGGATAAGCAAACTAAGAAGAAAGGCTAGAAAGAAACCTTTCGACAACTTTAAATTCGCTATCATGCTAAAATAGTTTAGTTAAAAAATTAATTGTTTATAGAATCTTCTCCTTCAATCGTGATGATGCGTCCTTGTTCGTCGTAGTTCAGTTCGCACACTTTGAGGCTGCGCAACCAAGTTCTACCGCCCGAGGGCACACTGTCATGATGAAAGAGATAGGATTTTCCTTTGTATTCGACAATCGAATGGTGAGTTGTCCAGCCCACCACTGGCGTAAGAATCACCCCTTGATAGGTGAATGGTCCATCGAGCGAATCGCCGATGGCATAGCACAAACGATGCGTGTTTCCTGTGGAATACGAGAAGTAATATTTGCCATTGTGCTTGTGCATCCACGAGGCTTCAAAGAAGCGGCGATCGTGGTCGCCCGCTTTCAACGGCTCGCCGTTTTCATCGACAATCAACACGTCGCGAGGCTCTTCGGCAAAGCCGAGCATGTCTTCGGAAAGCATCGCCACACGAGCGCACAAGGCTGGCTCATGGTCGGCAGGCTCTGCGCCACATTCTTGGGCTTTGTTGTTGCGATAGCGTTGCAGCTGACCGCCCCACAATCCACCGAAGAACATGAAGTGCTTGCCTTCATCTTCAAACACACAAGGGTCGATGCTATAACTCCCAATCATGGGGTGAGCCTGCGGCACAAATGGTCCTTCGGGCTTGTCGGCAATCGCCACGCCAATGCGGAAAATGTCGGTGTGGTCTTTGGCGGGATAATACATATAGTATTTGCCGTCTTTGTGTGCCACATCATTGTCCCACATTTGGCGACCCGCCCAAGGGGCATCATCCACATCGAGCACTCGTCCGTGGTCGATGACTTCGCCATCAATTTCTTCCAACGAAAACACATGATAATCGCGCATATTGAAATGGTCGCCATTATCGTTTTCTTCAATTTCTGTTTCCACATCATGCGATGGGTAGATGTAGAGTTTGCCATTGAACACGTGCACCGATGGGTCGGCGGTGTACATGTGGGGTACTAAATATCTTTTCATATTGTTGCTATTAAGAGCCCCTCCCAACCTCCCCATGCTTCGACTGCGCTCAGCAACCGAGAGGGATAGAGGCTCTGGGGTTTTATTTAATTACTATTACTTTGTGTTTTTTCTACTCTCCCCCTTTGGGGGAGTTGGAGGGGGCTTTAATTGGCGATTTTAATCAGGTCTGCCACCACCGCTTTTGCTTGATAGTTTCTATCAAAAAGCAGGGCATAATCAGTTCTTCCCTTGATTGGCCAATCGTTTTTCCATGTCTGATGGTCAGTAACTCCCCAAAGAGTTACCCGACTGATTGATTCGCTATACTTATTAAATAGGGTGAAGAACTCAAGGTATCGGTCGGCTTGTTGTTTCTCCACTTCTGCTGCCAATCCGTTTTTATAGGGGTCCATGTCTTCGGAATAATCGAAATTCACACTGATTTCAGCCCCTTCTTGCTCCCAAGGCAGCGGCAGCACAGTGATGTCTAATTCCGTAATCATCACTTTCACGCCTAAATCGGCATAGGCAGCCAAACTTTTTTCAAATTCGTTGATGTCGGGATATTTCAGCCCTACGTGTCCTTGCATTCCCACGGCATCAATGCGCAGACCCGCCTCTTTAAGCGATTTCACAAGGCGAATTACGCCCTCACGCTTGCCTGCTTTGTCCATCGAGTAGTCGTTGTAATACAGTTCCGCTTCGGGGTCGGCTTCGTGCGCAAATTGAAAGGCTAGTTTGAGGTAGTCTTCGCCCACAATCTGATAAAACTTGCTTTGGCGGAAAGAACCATCGTCTTCAATGGCTTCATTCACCACATCCCAACCTTTCACTCGTCCTTTATATCTTCCCACCACGGTGTGAATGTGGGTGCGCATGCGCTCAATCATCACTTCACGACTCACTTCCTTGCCTTCGGCATCGGTGAAAAACCACGCAGGAGCTTGCGAGTGCCAAATGAGGGTGTGCCCGATGGTGAACATTCCGTTTTCTTCGCCAAATTGCACGAATTTATCGGCTTCATCAAAGAAAAACTCACCATCGGCAGGACGCATTTCTTCGCTTTTCATGCAGTTTTCCGCCACAATGGCGTTGAAGTTAGTTTTCACCACTTCCACACTTTTTTCATCGAGTCCCATCAGCTGATCAACATGAAGAGCGGTGCCAATATAGAATTTATCGGCATAAGCATCTTTCAAGGTTTTCGCTTCTTGCTTCGGCGAAGAAGCACACGAGCAAAGCAAGGCTAAGCCGAGTGCTAGTAGGGTGTTTTTGTGTTTCATATCTTGTTATTATTTCTATTTCATTTTTAATTTCATCGGCATTAAGCAGGCTTAATGCGTCTTGTTTTTTCTATTATGCCCCATTGAGCACACTCAACGAGCTGTATTTTTTCTTTTCCATCGAATTAAGTCCGCTTAATTCGTTCTATTTTTTTTCTTGCATTCAATTTAGCAAACTCAACAGGTAGCATCTTTTTTCTTGGACTGAATTTAGTTTACTAAATTGAATACATTTTTTTACATATAGGGAATTTAGCTTGCTTAATTGTGCCAAAAATCACTTTTGCAGCGTATTTATTTCCACTTTTTGCAGCACAATTCCAGCATCCTTTAGCCAATATTTTAGTTTGTGTTTATCAATTTCTGAAACCTTTAGTCGAACGCTTCGTTTGATGATGGAGTTCGACACGGCATCGTTCCACCACTTCGGATAAGTCCAGTCGAAAGCTTCGCAACCTTCGTGCAAGTTCACTTCCTGCACTTCGCCCTCATCGAGCGAAATGCCAAACTTCAATCCCTCGCCACCTTTGAAATTGAGGGTGGGCGAAAAGTAAAGAAGCACATCCACCGAGTCATTAGCGGGATGATTTGGCAAATTGAAATCATATTGCAGATAGCTTTCAAAGCCTTCGGCATTGTGGCTATATGGATAGGCAATCACAGCTCCTTCGGTTCTTCCCAGTCGCTTGATTGTTTTCCACGTCATGCCTTCTTCGGCATGAGATGCCGAATAATGAATAGCCTCGATGCTTAGCGTGTTTTCTGAAACGTCTGCTTGGGGTCGAGCGGTTTCGCCCATGCTTGGCTTGATGTTCTGCTCGGGCTGATTCCAGCTTGTATATCCGATGTGGGCTTGCGCCATCATGTGATTCCACTTGCCGTTGTTCATGTGGTGATATTGCTCGGTGAGCGAAGCATCGGCAGCAAAGCAATCATCCACCACCGCCGACTGATTAGTGGCTTGGGCGTAATACATATTATATAGGTTTGCCATTGCCTTCACCGGGAAGAGCACCAATTGGAAGTAGGCATCTTGCAGCTCGGGTTTCAACGAAATAGCTTCGGCACGTTCAAGCAAGCGAGCATAGTTGGCAGGCATTGTCGCAAACAGCTGGTGTTCATCGGAGCTGAACACTTGTGCATCGAGCAATTCGGGTGTCCGAATGCGGTTGTATTGGGTGTATAAATCTAAAATATCGGCAATCTCCGCCGCGTGAGTTTCGCCAAATTGTTCGGCAGCCCAAAGGGGGGTGTAGTCCGCTAGATTGTCGGGGGTGATGGCTTCGGGATTCCACGCATAATCCAAGAAAAAGGAAATTGGAAGCTCCATCGGCTTCAAATCGCCCACATTGGTGAGCCAAATTCGATTCACCCCATGGGTGTAGGTGAGATACATCTGCTCCCAAATACGTGGTATCTGACTCACATTAATCCATTTATAGCTGCGAGGACCTCCCACAAAGTCGAAGTGATAATACATGCCATAGCCACCACTTCGTGGCTCGGCATCGAGGGTGGGCAGATAGCGCACATTGCCCCAATTGTCATCGCAAAGCAAAAGCGTTACATCATCGGGCACAGTCATACCTCGGTCGTAATATTCCTGCACTTCCTTATAGAGTGCCCACACTTGTGGGGTTTCCGAAGCAGGCTTTTGAGTTGTTCCTTCAATTATCTGGCGTTGGTTTGCCACAATCTTTTCCAGCAATTCCACATTGGCTTCATCGCCCATTGCTTCATCGCCATCACCACGCATGGCTAGGGTGATGATGCTTTCTTTTTCGCCCATGCGCTCAATGCCAGCACGCCAAAAAGCATTGAGTTCTTCGGAGTTCGTCTGATAGTTCCACGCTCCACGAGGTTGTTTTTTCCAATCGGCATGAGGGCGCATCATCGGTTCGTGGTGCGAAGTGCTGATGACAATCCCCAACTCGTCGGCAAGCTCGGCATTCTGCGCATCGTCTTCATAGAAACTCGACCACCACATGGCTGGCCAGAGGAAGTTGCCTTTCTGACGGAGAATTAATTCAAACACCTTTTCATACATCTCATGCGTAAAGCCACCGTAATTCTCCACCGCCCATCTGCCTAAAGCGGGTTCTTCATCATTCAAGAAGATGCCCCGATATTTCACTTTGGGGCTAGTCAGGATGATTCGTTCGGCAGTGAGGTGAATTTGCTCGTGCTGTTGCGCAGGCACATCAGCCCACCAATGCCAAGGCGAAACGCCCATCTTGCGGCTCATGTCGAGCAAACCATACATTGTGCCTCGCTTGTCGCTTCCCACCACCACAAGGGCTTGGTCGATTCCTGGCATCGGTTTGTCGAGGACTTGGATTAGGCTTGCTTCCCACTTGCCTTCAATGGTGGAAACGTCAAGTTTCCCCTCCGCCACTAGCTTGCCTATAAGACTGTTTTTACCCAAAGTCCCCACAAGAAGGATTTCTTTGTTTGTCGCAGTTTCTGAAATAGTTACCTCTGCTCCCGACACGCTTTGAATGTCGGCTGCAAACCATTGCGCCACTTTCTTCACGCCTGAAAACTCAGCTTCATCCACAACGATTGACAAGTCAGGCGAGGAAAGCTCAAAGCAAGAGTTCGCCCCATCAAATGCAATGTAAGATTCATCAATAACAGAGGAGATGACAAGCTCTGTGTTGCTGGTGTTTCCGCAAGAGAATAGCATCGTTAATGCCATTATGAAGCAAAAGCCCCCTCCAACTCCCCCAAGGGGGAGAGTCAAAGACACGAGCTTTCTATATATTGTATGTAATTTCATGTGTATTTTAATCTTTTGTTGTGCAGCTGTTCTGCTTGTTTGTCCCTCCCCCTTGGGGGAGTCAGAGGGGGCTTTAATTATGGTGTTTCAAATCAAATTTTATCTTTTTCAAATCTTCCAACTTGCTTTGGGGTTCTTCCACTCCTTGAGGGAAAGGCTGATGAGAGAAAGTCTGGAAATAAAGCAAGCAGGCATCGTGCCACCAGATGGCTTCTTTCAAATGCTTAGCGAGCTTGGCTTCAATCTCAACAAAAAGTTTTTCATCAACACTATTTTTGCAAGTTCCCCATACATTATTAAACTCACGCACTTTATCTACTCCCTCTTGATATTGATAGCATAGTTGTTGCCACAGCGTGTTGCCATTATATAAAGTGTGATTCCAATCCAAATGATGGAACCAAAGCAAATAGCGCATCGGGCAAGTTTCAGGAGAGTCATACATTTCTCGAATAGGACTATTATATTGTGCTGTGGCATTGCTGCCCGTGCTGCTTCGGTTGAAACCGATGCCCATGCTGTCGGCCTTGTGATAATAAGTAGGCAACCAATCGGGGCGTGCGCCCTCAATGTAGCACCATGGCTCGGGTCCGTGGTGATGATCCCAACCCATAATGTGATGCAGACCGAGCGGGGTCATATAGTTCACCGTAGCTTCGCGCGATTGCATCATCATAGTAGAAATAGCTTCCGCCGCTTGCGCGTCGTGAGTGAGTGTGAGCTTTGTCCAATCGCTAGCGATGGTGCGCACACTTTGATTCGGATTCCAAGCCATCCGACCGAAAGCATACCAATTCGACTGCGCAAAGGTGTAGCCACACCAGTTTTCATCTTCGCCAATGTTTGCCACTCCTGCAATGGCGGAGTGCGCATGACCCGTGGTTTGATTCACAATGCTTGCGCCTCGCTTGCCATCAGCATAGGTGTCGGATTGCAGAAACTCGTCAAATAGGGGGGCGAGATAGACTAAATGGGTAGAGAAACCAAGGTATTCTTGTGTGATTTGCAATTCGGGCATCATGTGCGTGTGCTGCATCGCTCCAAAGAGCGGACTGAATGGTTCGCGGGGTTGGAAATCAACTGCCCCATTCTTGATTTGCACAATGACATTATCGTCAAACTGCCCATCAAGAGGCATAAACTCATCATAGGCTTGCTTCGAGCGATCGTTGCCTTGTGGATTATAGACAAAGGCTCGCCACATCACTATTCCATCATGCTTTTTCAAGGCTTTGGCAAGCATATTGGCACCATCGGCGTGCGTGCAATCGAAGTCCATCGGTCCCGGTTGCCCCTCGGAATTGGCTTTCACCAAGAAGCCCCCAAAGTCGGGGATTAAACGGTAAATCTCATCGACTTTCGCATTCCACCACGCCACCACTTGCGCATCTTTCGGACTTGCCGTGGGCAATCCGCCAATCACCTGCGGTGATGCAAAATTCACCGAGAGATATACTTTAATACCATAGGGGCGAAACACATCAGCCAAGGCTTTTACTTTATATAAGTATTCCGAAGTGAGTATTTGCGGATTCGCATTCACATTGTTGAGCACCGTGCCATTGATTCCTACAGAAGCATTGGCGCGGGCATATTCCGCATATCGTGGACTAAGTTTTTGAGGTAGCTCATCCCACTTCCACAGCGAGCGACCAGCATAGCCACGCTCCACCGAGCCATCAAGATTATCCCAATGGTTCAAAATGCGGTTCTTGTAGGTGGGTACTTCTTTCAGCTCGAAATCTGTTACTGAAATGTCAGTCGTTTGCAGCAATTCGAGGTATTTATAGACGCCATATAGCAGAGCTGTTGAGCTGTTGCCTGAAATGACGATTTGATTTTCATTGTTTCTTATCAGATAGCCATCGCTGCCGAGATCGTCGTTTTGAACTAGATTAATGGCTAAACCTGCTTTGGAAGCTTGCTTGGTGAATTTTACTTGTTTAGCTCCCAAGGCAAGCAATCCTTGTTGCAATTCTTGCTTGATGACAGCATCTGCTGATTTTGCAATGAAAACATCATGCGCTAACATCAAATGATTTTCGGGCATCGCCTGAGTGTATTTCAACCACAAACTTGATACCGAAGCATGAGAAGTTATGCAGTTGCATATCATCGCCAATAAAAAAACTAAGCCTACTTTCTTTGTCATCTTTCATTAATTTAATCTGATGTAAAAGTAAACGATAGATGAAGTATTGATAAGCTAAAAATTCCCCCAATAATTGTTGTGATGTTACATTTTTTGTACTTTTGTTCCAATTATAGGACTCTATTGTTACATCATACTTGATAGACTTACATGAAATGCGAAAAAATACAGAAAAAATTAACGCTAACTCAAAGCGCTCTGCAATATATATATATATATATATATATTAGTTTTTATGAATGTTGCAAGTGTTTCTGCAAATTCTCAGAAATTATTTGATAGTAGATACGGACTTTCTAATAGCCTGATCAATGGTATCTGTCAAGATAGTGTCGGCTTTATTTGGATTGCCACTGAAGATGGTCTCAATCGCTTTGATGGCAAAAGCTTTCGAACATACTCCACCCAAAGCGAACCAACACTAAATGCTAATTTTGTTACATCGGTCTTCGCCGATAGCAACGGGACGCTCTGGCTCGGCACAATCAATGCCTTGCAAAAGTATATTCCTCAGACGGATAAGTTTGAAAATATCAAGCTTTTTGATGAAGAGCAGATTGCGGCTCCGCCCTACATCAGCGACATTGTCGAAACGAAGCAAAACACGCTTTGGATTGCCACGACATCCTATGGCATTATTCAATATGACACGAACGCTCAGTCTGCTATAATCCTCGACAACCTCAATAATCAGCTGTGCTCAAAAAATATCAAAAAACTTTTTGTTGATTCCGAAGAAAATATCTGGATTGGAACGGTGGTCTGCGGATTATATTGCTTCAATCAGAAAACACTCGAATTAACCCATCTGTCGCAATTTCCTAACATTGACATTCTTTCCATCGCTGAATGCGGTGCTTATATCTATTTCACCGGCCTCACAGGGGGCGTGTTTGCCTTCAATAAAGATGATAATACGATAGTCAAAATTCATGCTGACAATCCAATCGCCGCAAAAACAGTTTTCGTAGATAGTCAAAAACGGATATTTATCGGTAGTGATGGTGGTGGATTGTATCAGATTGACAATGAAACAAACTCGATAACGAAAACTAATTACCAGAACACGAGCTTCGACTTTAATAAGAGTAAAATTCACAGCATCCTCGAAGATAAATCAGGCAACATTTGGCTTGCTATTTTTCAAAAAGGATTATTCCTGCTCGATGAATCAACATCAATATTCAAAAACTATGGATATAATACAACTAATCCGATGCTCAACATCGGTTCTAGCTGTGTAACCGCCATTGCCGAAACAGATCGCTTTATTTGGCTTGGCACCGATGGCGATGGCTTGTATAAAATCGACAAAGAAGACAACTCTAATCAGCATGTTTCACTCGAGAAAATCGGCGGGAGTAACATCCTTAGCTTGTTTCATGATGGGGAGTATTTGTGGATTGGAAGTTATCTCGATGGGCTTGTCCGATACGACATTAAGGATGATAGGGCGCAAAAATTTAATGCTCAGAATTTCAACATCGAAAAGATAACCTCTATCGAGAAACTTGGCAATTCGCTCCTGCTCGGCACGCTCGGCAATCGCATTTGCCGTTTTAATATTTCTACTTCCGCTTTCGATCGGAATCTGTTCCTTTCAAATAAATCTAACGACCAAATTCCACAATATATTAATGACATTCACATCGACAAAAGTGGCAATATTTGGCTCGCTAGTTATGATGGTTTGATTCGCATTGCCTTGCAAAACGAAGAAGTTAGTACGTTTACTACTGCTAATAGCGTGCTGCAAAACAATCTCATTTATGCCATTCATGAGGATGAAAATGGAGATATTTGGGCTGGAACGTATGGCGGACTGACCAACATCAGCCAACAAAGAAGTTATTCTACAAACGACGGACTCGGCAGCAATGTCATTTGCTCCGTGCTATCAGATAAGCAAAATACCCTATGGGTGAGCACCCATAATGGAATCAGCTATCGCACAGAAAATAGTGATGTTTTTTCGACATTCTTCCACCATGACGGAATACAAGCCAATGAGTTCTATAAAAATGCGGCACTGTGCGCTGCCGATGGTTCGATCTATTTCGGGGGAATCAATGGTGCAACCCAAGTGAGTCGGGCTTTCAAAGATTATCAACCACAATTGAGCGAAGTGGTTCTCACCGAACTTTATTTATTCAACAACACCCAGCGTGCCGACGGTAAAAATGCGAAAGCCATCACTCTTGCTGACACCATCACTTTCAACGAGGGAGCTAGCGCATTTTCCATCAGCTTTGCTTCTAATAGTATCGCCAATCAAAGCAAAATCAACTATCAATATATGCTTGATGGCTTTGATGAAGACTGGATTCAATCGAAAAATGATATCAACACCGCCACCTACACCAACTTGAATCATGGCAAATACACCTTCAAGGTGAAAGCTCAATATAAAAACAATAAATCGGCAGAACGTCAGCTTACCATCATTATCCTCCCTCCGTGGTATAAAACCATAGCGGCAAACGTTCTTTGGCTTGTGCTCTTCATCTCCATTTCACTGGTGATTTACTATTCGCAGAAAGAACGTATCAGAAGAAAAGAAATTGAGCGAAGCGATGAGCGGAAAATGCAATTCTTCATCAACGTGTCGCATGAAATTAAAACTCCATTGAGCCTGATAATCGACCCGCTCAATAAGCTTATTAGTCAACGAAAAAATGAAAATGACAATCGCTTGTATCAAATCATGTATAGCAATGCCAACCGAATTCTTCGCTTGACAAATCAGATTTTGGATATTCGAAAAATTGAAAAGGGATTGCTCCGACTGCATGTTCAAAAAACACGGGTGTGTGAGTTAGTCAATGAACTTAGCATGCCGTATTTTGCCTATTTTTCAAGTAAGAATATTCAGTTCCAAATTAATTGTTCTGACACTGATATTGTGGCTTGGATTGATGTCGAAAACTTTGAAAAGGTGATTTTTAATGTTCTTTCCAATGCAGTTAAGCACACTCCTGAAAATGGAAAAATTACAATCGAAATTCAACGGAATGAAAAGCTTTGTATTAGCATATTTAATTCAGGAGAGTGCATTCCTGAAAACGAATTAGAAAAAATATTTAGTCGTTTTTATCAGACTGAAAATAGTAATAAAGTGTCAGGAACGGGCATAGGGCTTGACCTTGCTCGCTCGCTCATCGAAATGCATCAGGGGAGTATTAAGGCTAGGAATGCTGAAGATGCTAGTGGCGTGTTTTTTCTTATTGAGTTGCTGTTGGGAAATGCTCACTTTGAGAAGGAAGATATCGCAGGTGAATCGGTGCAACTGCCGTTGCGAAATGTGAGCAATGTTGTTCCGCTCGCTAATAGCGAACGAAGTAAGCCTGAAGCTGTCAATCATCAAAATAAAATCCTAATCATTGACGATGATAAGGAAATCACAAACTACCTGAAATATGAGCTGCAAGATAATTACACGGTATTGAGTTTTCAAGATTCGCAAAAAGCGATTCAAGAGATTCGGTCTTTTGCTCCAAGTGTTGTCATCTGCGATGTTATGATGCCTCATGTCGATGGCTTTGAACTGTGCTCGCTCTTGAAAAACGACATCACGACGAGTCATATCCCTGTGATTCTTCTTTCGGCATCTAATAATGATGAGTTTCGAGAAAAGGGCACAGCGCACGGAGCTGATTTATATCTCACCAAACCTTTCAATACCAAAACGCTCAAGAAATCTATTGAAAACTTGCTAGAGAATCGCCGTCGTGTTTATCAGAATGTGATGAGTCATACCGCAGGAAATGTGGATTACAGTATTCTTAATCTCAATTCGCAAGATGAAACCTTGCTGAAGAAAATCGAAGATTATATTATTCGAAATATTTCAAGCTCTGAGCTTACCGTTGATAGTATGGCTAGCGAGGTGGGTATGAGTCGGGTGCATCTTTATCGCAAGCTCAAGGAAATGACCAACCTTTCAGCAAGCGACTATATCAAGAGCATCAAGATGAAATACGCTGCTGAAATTCTTCGAAATAAGAAAGTGCCAATTAGTGAAGTTGCCTATAAGTTGGGCTATTCGAGTCCTGCCTACTTTTCGAAAAGTTTCAAGTCGTTTTATGGGATTTCGCCTAAGGATTTTGCGCAGATGGGTTAGGATTGCTTGTGCTGTGCTAACTAACGCTTCACCCTTCCTTGTGCTAAAAGCGAAACGCCGATGAGCAACATCCCTATGATGGCTATCCATTGCGGTTTTTCCTCGGGCAGAATCAGCCACGAAAGAAGCGCTCCGCCCACAGGCACAACAAATTTCCACATGTTCAGTTCTGAAACTTTCACCTCAGGACGCTTCAGTAGCGAATACCAAATGGCAAACGCCACCGCCGAGAGCATCGAGAGCCAAAGCAAGGCTACCCAATATTCGGGCTGCGGATTGCTCAGCGTGTTGCCCTGCACGGCATAAGAGCCCAAAGCGAGCAACATCCCTCCTGAAAACAAAGTGGATGACCCAAGTACAATCGGATTCAAATCGCTTTTGTTCTTCGCTACTAGCACATTGGAATAGCCTGCCACCAGTCCGTTTAGCAAGAGAATAAATACTCCGAAGAGACTCACTCGCTCGGAAGAATCATGACTTTCTTTGGAAAAGCTAATAATTGCCACGCCCACAAATCCAATGAGCAAGCTGAAAAGCTTGCGATAAGTCATCTTGTCATTGCTCATCATCAGATGTGAAAGGACGGCAGCGAATAGGGGGGATGCCCCCACAATGAGTGCGGCAATCGAGGCAGGCAGCATATTAATTCCGGTATAGAAAAAGACATATTGCAGCACTGTTTGCACAAAAGTCATCAGTAGTAAGAATCGCCAATTGGCTTTCACTTGCGCAAAGTATTCTCGCTTGTCGGCATAATAAAGAAACAGCAGAAAGCCCGCCAAAGCAAAGCGCACGCCAGCAAACTGAATGGGTGTGTGATAGTTCATCCCTATCTTGATGCCCACAAAAGCTGTCGACCACAGCAAGCAAGCGAAAAAGCCACCGAAGTTAGTGCTTCTGAAAAAAGAGTTCCACGACATAAGCGAAATATTATTTCTGCAAAGGTGGGGAGAAAAAGGTTAGGGCGATGCTTCAACGCCAAACAATTCTCAAAAAAGAGAACAAACTTGACTTTAAGGCATAAATGTTAGTATATTTGCACTTAAATAATAAAACTGGTAGTCATGGAAATTATTACTACAAGAGAGTTCATGGGTGAAACAAAGAAATTCTTTGACAAGGCAGAACATGAACCACTGGCCGTGAAGCACGGAAAGAAATACGTGCGTTTGGTGGTGACTGATGAGCCCAACGAAGTGATTCCAACAGAAAGCTGGATCAATGAGTTCTTAGAGATTCCTGCTGAGTTTCGTGTCAATCCTTTCCTCATTAGTCCTTCGGGCGATTTATTCTTTGCTGACAGACGAAATGTGGAGCATGTGGAACAAGCGATGGCTGATGCAAAAAAAGGCTCAGGTACAATTATTAATGGTTCTGAAGAATTGGAAAAATTTCTTGACTCATTATGATTTACACCCTACAACTATCGCCCAAGGCAGAACAAGATATTGCCAAATTAAAGAGGAATACCCCAAATGCTTATAAGAAGGTCGCCAAGTTACTTTCGGAACTTCAGCTCCACCCCACAACAGGCACAGGCAAACCCGAGCTGTTGAAGCACGATCGTTTAGGTCAATGGTCGAGGAGAATCGACCGTGAGCACCGATTGGTGTATGAAGTGCATGAAGACCGGGTGCTAGTTGTTGTTATTTCAGCTCATGGACATTATAAATAAAAAGCCCCACTCTTTGCAGAGTGAGGCTTTTTATTTATACGAGTTTTTCTCTCAAAGAAAGATTACTCTTGTCCAGCAATAAGAACTTCCAAGATTTTCTTACCTGCCATAGCCACGCTTGAACCAGGTCCGAAGATAGCTACCACACCAGCATCATAGAGATATTGGTAGTCTTGCGCGGGGATAACTCCACCGGCAACAACCATGATGTCTTCACGACCTAATTTCTTCAATTCAGCGATAACCGCAGGAACTAAAGTTTTGTGACCAGCTGCCAATGATGAAACGCCTAGCACGTGCACGTCGTTTTCCACCGCTTGCTTAGCTGATTCCTCAGGTGTTTGGAACAAAGGACCCATATCCACATCGAAGCCCATGTCGGCATAGCCAGTTGCGACTACTTTTGCGCCACGGTCATGACCGTCTTGACCCATTTTCGCCACCATGATACGAGGTTGACGACCTTCTTTTTCAGCGAATTGTTTTGCCAATTCCACTGCTTCAGCGAAATCTTTGTCGCCTTTGCTTTCTGATGAATACACGCCTGAGATAGTTCTAATTACTGCTTTATATCGTCCACACACTTTTTCGCAAGCATCTGAAATCTCGCCCAATGAAGCACGGTTTTTCGCTGCCTCGATAGCTAAAGCAAGCAAGTTGCCTTCGCCACCTTGTGCACATTTAGTGATGGCTTCCAATGAAGCTTGCACATCAGCTTCGTTACGCTCAGCACGCAATTTCTCTAGGCGAGCAATTTGTGCTTGACGAACAGCGGTGTTGTCGATTTCCAAAATGTCGATTGGGTCTTCTTTTTCCAAACGATATTTGTTCACACCCACGATAGTTTGTACTCCTGAGTCGATACGTCCTTGAGCACGAGCTGCCGCTTCCTCGATGCGCATTTTAGGCACACCTGTTTCGATAGCTTTCGCCATACCGCCCAATTTCTCTACCTCTTCAATCAATGCCCATGCCTTGTTGTAAAGGTCTTTGGTGAGTGATTCCACATAGTATGAACCAGCCCATGGGTCGATTGAACGACAAGTTTCTGTTTCTTGTTGGATATACAATTGCGTGTTACGAGCAATACGAGCCGAGAAGTCAGTTGGCAAAGCAATTGCTTCATCAAGCGCATTGGTGTGCAATGATTGCGTATGACCCAAAGTTGAAGCCATTGCCTCGATAGCTGTACGACCCACGTTGTTGAATGGATCTTGCTCTGTGAGCGACCATCCCGAAGTTTGCGAGTGCGTGCGCAATGCCATTGATTTTGGGTTTTTAGGGTTGAATTGTTTCACCAATTTCGCCCAAATCATACGAGCGGCACGCATCTTAGCAATCTCCATGAAGTGGTTCATGCCAATCGCCCAAAAGAACGACAAGCGAGGAGCGAAAGCGTCAATGTCGATACCAGCGTTCAAACCAGTGCGGATATAATCCAAACCATCGGCAAGCGTATATGCCATTTCGATATCGGCAGTTGCACCAGCTTCTTGCATGTGGTATCCCGAGATTGAAATAGAGTTGAACTTAGGCATGTGTTGCGAAGTGAACTCGAAGATGTCAGCGATGATTTTCATCGAGAACTCAGGTGGGTAAATATACGTGTTACGCACCATGAACTCTTTCAAGATGTCGTTTTGAATAGTACCAGCCAATTGGTCCATTGTAGCACCTTGCTCCAAAGCTGTTACCACATAGAATGCCAAGATTGGAAGCACAGCACCGTTCATTGTCATCGACACCGACATTTGGTCGAGTGGAATTTGGTCGAACAAGATTTTCATATCCAAAATCGAGTCGATAGCCACACCTGCTTTACCCACATCACCCACCACACGAGGGTGATCAGAGTCATAGCCACGGTGAGTAGCCAAGTCGAATGCCACCGAAAGACCTTTCTGACCAGCAGCAAGGTTACGACGGTAGAATGCGTTTGATTCCTCAGCAGT
>JBKECD010000120.1:0-14925 GCA_047974225.1 Mangrovibacterium sp. | reverse complement strand
TTAATTGTCAATGACCTGAATGCTACTAGTGGAACAATCACGCTACACAGTGAAATGCCAACAGCAACTGATGATATGAGCCACCTGATAGACCCCGAAGATTACATCATCTATGACTCGCAGACAGTGTGGGCAATGAGTGTAACCGATAAAGGCTGCTATGGCATCACATCAACCGACATCGAAATAGAGCTTTCGTGTAACTATGAAGTTGCAGAAGCTGTCATCACCGATGCGGACTGTCATGGCGCAAGCACTGGCGCAATCGAAGTGTCGATTGCCAACAATACGCCGCTATCGGTGAGTTTCACCTATCAATGGAGCAGTGCCGACGGAACAGTAATGGAAACAAGGTCAAATATCGCGCCCGATGAGCCTGTGAGTTTTTCAAATATCCCTGCGGGTACTTATACTCTAGAAATTGTGCCTGATAATGGTTGTCCTGCCATTTCGACCTCCGAAATGGAATATACAGTTACAGAACCCAACCCTGTGGCTACTCCAACAGGACGTTACGAACAAGAGTTTTGCTCGGCTGATAATCCTCTCGTGGCGGATTTGGTGGCGTATGCCAATGGCGAAAACACCATCTCGTGGTATGACGTGCAAACAGGAGGCACAGCTTTGAATATCGCTGACAACTTGAAGGATGGCACGAACACCTATTATGCAGTGCAAGATAGTGTGCCTTGTGGAGAAAGCCCCGTGCGACTTCCTGTGGAGGTAACAGTCCATAAGAGCCCAATCCTTTCGATTACAAACCCTGGCACAGTGGAAGACCTCCTCTATTTCTATGATTTAGATACGCTCGTGGCTGATGCCAATAACACGGTCGGCACGCTCAGCTATCACACCCAAGAGCCTGCCGATGCCAGCGACATGAGTCACCAAATCACCGATGAGGCTATCTATGATTCGCAAGAAATATGGGTGATGAAAGTAACCGACGAAGGCGGCTGCTATGATATCACATCTGTTGAAATCGAAATCAAACTTTCATGCCGCTATGAAATTGATCCGATTGTTACCCATGTAACGTGCTTCAATGAGGGTAATGGTTCTATCGACTTGGCTGTAATCAACAACACGCCACTCCCAGCGCCTAATTTCACTTACAAGTGGAGCAATGGAAAAGAAACGTCAATGATTAATCAGCTCACACCTGGTAAATACAGTGTTATTATCACCCCTGATAATGGCTGCGACTCGCTGGTGGCGGAATATGAAATCACTGAGCCTGAAATGCTTGAAATACGAATTGAAGTAACTAAGCATGAATCGCGCGAAGATATGGCTGATGGTATTGCCGAAGTAACCGCCACAGGCGGAACTCCTGGCTATGAATATCTGTGGGATGATGCCGCAGGGCAGATTTCGAATATCGCCACAGGACTGTCGGAGGGCACTTACACCGTAACAGTAACCGATGCCAATGGATGTGAGACCTCCGGTGAGGCAAATGTGCAGATATTCTTGTTCTTCCCCGAAGGCTTCTCGCCAAACAATGATGGCATCAACGACCGCTTTGTAATCCCCGGACTGAGAAAATATCCCGATGCGAAGCTGGAAGTATATACCCGCTGGAATGTCCTTGTTTACTCTAAAGAGCACTACGGGAATGAAGAACTATGGGGCAAAGAAGAAGCTTGGTGGGACGGACGCCCCAATAGCAAAAAAGGATTTGGAACCGATGTGCTTCCCTCCGACAACTATATCTATATCTTGAAGTATAACGGCAGAGTAACCAAATCAACGGTATTCATCAACTGGTAATAATCACGCAATTTAAATACATGAAACTACTACAACGTATAAATTCACCGCTTCGAGCTCTCCCCAAGGGGGGAGCTCAATGGGGATGCCTTCTTGCCTTGCTTCTTTGGCTGACTGTGGGCGTGAATAAGGCTCAGGCTCAGCTCGACCCCCTCGATACGCAATATTTATTCAACATGCAGCTAGTGAACCCCGCCTATGTGGGCACTGCCGAGAATTATCGTATTATTGCGATGACGCTCAACCAGTGGGTGGGGGTTGATAAAGCTCCGACCACCAACACAATCTCCTTTCAGTCGCCCACCTCGAAAAAAGATATGGCATTTGGGGTGTCGGTCATGAGTGATAATTTTGCCTATGTCAATCGACTCACTGTCTTTGTCGATTATTCCTATGCCGTGGCGCTAAATAACCGCGGGAAAAAGCTGCGCTTTGGATTGAAAGCGGGATTTGCAAACTATTCCAACGACCTAGGCTCTTATGCCACCCTCGACAACACCGACCCTTATTTTCAGGGAACAATCGAACAGAATTTCATGCCCAACTTTGGCGTGGGAATCTTCTTCCAAGATAAAGACTATTATTTCGGGGCTTCTATTCCCAAGCTCTTGGAATTTGATGTGGATGCCGATGTCAATAAAGATTGGAATATCCAATCAGATTTGCGCCATTGGACTTTCATCGGGGGGTATATCTATGAAATAGACCGAGATTTGCAGTTTAAGCCCTCTATGTGTGTGAGATTGGTGAGCAACATGCCGCCAAGCATTGATTTAAACGCCAACTTCCTCATCAAGGATTTCTTGTGGCTTGGAGGTATGTATCGCTATGATGCAGGCTTTGGCGTGATGGCACAGTGGGAAATCAGCCCTAAAGTGAGCCTAGGCTATTCTGTGGACTTCTACACCCAAGGAATCTATTCCAATAGCTTAGGAATGCATGAAATCATGCTCTCCTATGATTTTGGAAAACCTTCTAGAAGAAGATTTTATTAATCTCACCCCCTGCGGGGGATGCCTTTCACCCTTCCACCACCTGTGGATTTTTCAATGCTCGTTCTTCGAGTTCCTCGAAGCGTTCCGACCATTCCTCAGCCGTCAGAATCATTTGCGTCTTAGGCAAGCCATAGGCTAGGCGATAGATGGTGGCTTGCTGCTGTTGGGTGAGCATCAGGTCGGCATCATCAAACGCCACGATGCGCATTTTCACTAGCGGAATACCTGTGGAGCTCATCAGCTCATCAATCCGCCGAGGTGTGCCAATGAGCACATCAAGCCCCTCATAAATCATGTCCTTTTGATATTGCAGAATCCCTTTGTCGAACACCACAAAGGTGCGCAAATCGGTGTGCTTTCCGAGCAATTTAAACAGTTCTTCCATCGCATAGGCTTCCTCCTTACTATTCACCACCACCATGGCGCGTGGAGCTTCCTCCACCGCTTCTTTGAGCTGCTGAATGATGCTCACCACCAAAGCTGTGGTTTTGCCTGCTCCTTTGGGCGCAATGATAAACAAATCTGCTCCCGAGCGTATTTTGGGAATGGCTAATTCTTCGAGTTCGGTGAAGTTGTCATATTCCGCATCAACAATGGCAGATGCGAGTTCGGGGGTGAGTTTTTTGAGTTTCATGATTTATTTTACGTCATGCAATTAGAAAAATAAATAACCATAGGTAGTCTGCGTTTCACCGCAGCCTGCCTATGGTTTAAAGCTTGTTGCTTAGAGTAGCGAATATCAATTACCCAATAAAATCAAATCCACAGAAAGGCACCAACACTTCCGGCACTTTGATGCCATCTGCTGTTTGGTTGTTTTCGAGGATTGAAGCCAAAATGCGGGGCAATGCCAAAGCACTTCCGTTGAGGGTGTGGGCAATCTCAGTTTTCTTGGTTTCGCTGTTGCGATAGCGCAATTTGAGGCGGTTGGCTTGGAAAGACTCGAAGTTGGAAACTGAGCTGACTTCCAACCAACGCTCTTGGGCGGCTGAATAAACCTCGAAATCATAGGTCAAGGCGGAAGTGAAACTCATGTCGCCGCCACATAGGCGCAAGATGCGATAGGGCAAGCCGAGCTTTTGCACCAAGCCTTCCACATGCGCCACCATTTGGTCGAGAATTTTGTAGCTTTCGGCTGGGTGAGCCACTTGCACAATCTCCACCTTGTCGAATTGGTGCAGGCGGTTCAAGCCGCGCACGTCTTTGCCATACGAACCAGCTTCACGGCGGAAACAAGCACTGTAAGCACAGTTTTTAATCGGCAAGTCCTTTTCATCGAGAATCACATCACGATAAAGATTCGTTACCGGCACTTCTGCCGTTGGAATTAAATATAGATTGTCTTCGGTGGCGTGATACATCTGCCCCTCTTTGTCGGGCAGCTGACCAGTGCCGAAGCCGCTATCTTCGTTCACCATCAATGGAGGTTGAATTTCGAGGTAGCCCGCTTTGTTGGCTTCGGAAAGGAAGAATGAAATCAGCGCGCGTTGCAATTGCGCCCCTTTGCCTTTATAGACAGGGAAGCCTGCGCCAGTGAGTTTCACCCCTAGCTCAAAGTCGATGAGGTCATATTTAGACGCCAATTCCCAGTGGGGGAGTTTGTTTTCGCCTAGTGCGGGGATTTCGCCTGCTTGCTTCACATTGAGGTTGTCTTCGGCATGCTTGCCTTCGGGCACGATCTCGTTGGGAATATTAGGCAGTTGCACCTGAAGAGCGAACAGCGCCTCGTCAATGGCGGCAAAAGCTTCATCGAGCTGCTTAATCTCTTCCTTGAGTTCGCCTGTTTTAGCTTTCGCCACTTCGGCTTCGTCTTTTTTGCCTGTGCGCATGAGTTCGCCCACCGACTTAGAAATTTGATTCATTTCAGCTTTGAGTGCCTCCACCTTTTGCTGAGTTTCATTTTTAAGGGCATATTGCGCCTTGATTTGCGCCACAATTTCAGTGGCATCGAAGTTTTTCTTTTTCAACTTTTCGACTACTAAGTCGGCGTTGTCTTGAATAAAACGAAGGTTAAGCATATTCTAATTTCTTTATTGTCAATTATAGACTGCAAAGTTAGTATTTTTTCAAAGGCAAGGTAAATATCAGGAGTTTTTCCTAGGTAAATCACTATTAGATTTGCAAAATAGAAATACATAGCCCATCTCGCCCAAAAGAAAGACTTGGTCAGAGTCCGACCATACCTTTCCTTTCAACTAGATTTCACATGTCAAAATAGTATTTCACTCTCCAGCGCAATGGATTTCACATATCGAAACAATACAGACCTTTCTGATTGATATAATTTCACACATCGGAATAGTATTTCACTTTCCGACTCGTTGGATTTCACCTATCAAAATAATATCGTTCTTTCCACTCCGTTAGATAGGTAGATATTTTGTGTCATCAATGCCATCTCATGGAAGCGAAAGATAGACTCATCGGAAAGTTGAGGCTTCCTGCGAAAAAGAAACATAGTCCCGAAATTTTCCCAAGCTTTCCAACAAAGCAGAAAGCCTATCTTTCGCCCAAACAAAGCCATTAAGCCGTGTAAATGGATGCGTTTTCTTTACTTTTAGTAAAATGAAAGCGTGGAAATGTGCTCAGACCCAAAAATAATTATACCTTCGTGCGCTAAATACAATATAGTTATGGCAGATCAAACAAAAAAAATGGAAGACTTCAGCTATGCACTCGGCATGAGTGTGTGTAGCAATTTCATCCAATCAGGTATCAGAACTATTGACCCCGTGAATTTCATGGCAGCGGTAACTGATATCTTTTCAGGAAAAGAACCTAAACTAACACCCGAGCAAGCCAATCAAATTTTGCAAGACTTCATGATGGAGCAACAAGATGCCGAGGGTACTAAAAACCTTGAAGAAGGCACGCTCTTCATGGCTGAAAATAGCATGAAAGAGGGTGTGGTGGAAACCGCTAGCGGCTTGCAATATGAAATCCTTGTGGAAGGCGATGGCGATGTGCCAACAGCCAACGACGAAGTGAAATGCCACTATCATGGCACACTGATTGACGGCACGGTGTTCGACAGCTCGGTGCAACGTGGTCAGCCAGCAGTCTTCCCTGTAAATGGTGTAATCCAAGGATGGGTTGAGGCGCTTCAAATGATGCCCGTAGGCTCGAAATGGCGCTTATATGTGCCTTCAAACTTGGGCTATGGCGAGCGTGGCGCGGGTGGCGCTATCGGTGCTAACTGCACCTTGATTTTCGATGTGGAATTATTAGAAATTTTATAAATAAAGCAATGATTAAAAAAGTATTATTAGGCGCAGCGGCTATCGCATTGGTATCGGCTGCCATGGTGTCTTGCCAACCCGGATGTGGCTCTTCTGATGTGAAATTAACTTCTCAAGCTGACTCAGCGAGCTATGCGCTCGGCATGATGATTGGCACACAACAAGCAGGTGGATTAGACCAAGCTCCAGGTGGAAAAGACCTTTGTAAAAGAACTATCGTGGCAGCATTTGCAGGCGCAATTAATGGCGAAGATGCTCAAATGACTGAGGAAGAAGCTTATCAAGTGATTCAAGCTTATTTCGAAGCTGCTCAAAACAAAGTGGGCGAAGCTAACATCGCTGAAGGCGAAGCATTTTTGACTGCTAATGCAAAAAAAGATGGTGTAGTAACCACTGAAAGCGGATTGCAATATCGTGTGATTACTGAAGGAACAGGCGCAAAACCTACTTTGGAATCAACAGTGAGCTGCCACTATACAGGTAAATTGCTCAACGGCACAGTGTTCGACAGTTCTGTTGAACGTGGTCAGCCAGCAGAGTTTCCTGTGAATGGTGTTATTGCAGGATGGACTGAAGCTTTGCAAATGATGTCAGTAGGCTCGAAATGGGAATTATTCATCCCTTCAGGTTTAGCTTATGGCGAACGTGGCGCAGGTGCTGATATTACTCCTAATTCAACTTTGATTTTTGAAGTGGAATTGCTTGATATCGTGAAATAATCAACTCCTTGAACGAAATAAAAAAAGTCGCTGAAATTTTTCAGCGACTTTTTTTTGTATTACTTTTGGCACAGAAAATAATTAAAGAATAAAAAATGGAAATTCAAGGAAAAGTATTTCAAGTCCTTCCAGAGCAAGGTGGAGTTGCTGCTTCAGGCAATGCATGGAAGAAGCAAGAATTTGTGGTAGAAACAACAGAAAATCCACAATATCCTAAAAAAGTATGTTTCACACTGTTTGGCGATAGAATGTCAGTGTTGCAAAATATCAAAGAAGGTGATGAGGTGAGAGTTTCTTTCGATGTGGAAAGTAGAGAATATCAAGGACGTTGGTTTCACAATGTGAACGCTTGGCGCGTGGATCAAGTGGTGCCAGGAGCTCCTGCTGCTCCCGCAGCTGCTCCTGCTACTCCAAACTTCGCAGCGGCAACCGAGCCAGTAGCTCCTGCCAATGAAGAAGATGGCGACTTGCCATTCTAACCCCAAAATAGGTATCAATAAAAAAAGCAGCTTGAAATGATTCAAGCTGCTTTTTTTAGTTCTCGAGTTCAGTTTGCCCCTCCCCCTCGGGGGAGGGGGCTTCGGAGCTGTCCTACATATACGTTTCTAATGGCGCACAAGTGCACACCAAGTTACGGTCGCCATAGGCATCATCAATTCTGCCGACAGGAATCCAGAACTTGTTTTCTTGCACCCAAGGCAGTGGGAACACCGCTTGCTGGCGAGAATATCCGTGCGCCCATTCGCCATTCACCACCACATCGGCGGTGTGAGGGGCGTTCTTCAAAGGATTGTCCTCCTTGTCAGATTCGCCATTCACAATGGCTTGAATCTCGGCATAGATGGTGTTGAGCGCCTCAATGAAGCGGTCGAGCTCTTGCTTCGATTCACTCTCGGTAGGCTCAATCATCAGCGTGCCATGCACAGGGAAGGAAAGCGTGGGGGCGTGGAAACCAAAATCCATCAATCGTTTCGCAATGTCGGCTTCTGAAATGCCACTTTGCGCTTTCAGCGGACGACATTCGAGAATCATCTCGTGCGCCACTCGTCCGTTTTCGCCAGTGTAAAGAATGCCGTAGTTGTCTTTCAATGCCGCTGCAATATAGTTGGCATTGAGAATCGCCATTTTGGTGGCAGTGGTCAAACCATCGGCACCCAGCATCTTGATGTAGCCATAAGTAATCGGCAAGACCGAAGCACTTCCCCAAGGGGCAGCCGCCACGGCATTGATGCCCACATGACCGTTATTCATAACAGGATGTGAAGGCAAGAATTGCACCAAATGCTCAGCCACACCAATCGGACCAACGCCAGGACCGCCACCACCGTGAGGAATCGCAAAGGTCTTGTGTAGGTTCAAGTGGCACACATCGGCACCGATACGTTTTGGATTGGTCAATCCCACTTGCGCGTTCATGTTTGCCCCGTCCATATAGACTTGTCCGCCATTGGCGTGAATGATTTCGCACATCTCGATGATAGCTGATTCAAACACCCCATGCGTTGAGGGATAAGTTACCATGAAAGCCGAAAGCGTATCTTTATATTTCTCGGCATTGGCACGCAAGGCTTCAAGGTCGATATTTCCACGTTCATCGCAAGGCGTAATCACAATCTCCATGCCTGCCATAGCTGCACTCGCAGGGTTTGTGCCGTGAGCCGATGAAGGGATAATCACCACATTGCGTTGCGCATCGCCACGGCTGATGTGATATTCGCGAATCACCATCAAGCCGGCATATTCGCCTGCTGCACCCGAGTTGGGTTGCAAACTAATATCAGCAAAACCAGTGATTTCAGAAAGGTCGCGACGCAGTTCTTGCATCATTTCATGATAGCCTAGTGCTTGATTCTTGGGCACGAAAGGGTGAATGCCGCCAAACTCAATCCAGCTCAAGGGGAACATTTCAGTGGCAGCGTTCAGCTTCATGGTGCACGAGCCGAGCGGAATCATGGAGTGAGTGAGTGAAATATCTTTGTTTTCTAGTCGCTTGATGTAGCGGAGCATTTCGGTTTCCGAGCGATAGCGGCGGAAGACTTCTTGCTGCATAAACTCGCCTTTGCGCACAAATTCTTCGGCAATATTTCCAGCTTCAGGATAGACCCAAATGACAGGATAATTCACCTTATTAGCCGCCTTAGCGAAGACTTCGATAATCCAGTTAATATCATCGAGGTTGGTGGTTTCATCGATGCTCAAGCCCACTTCGCCATTGTCGAAATAGCGGAAGTTCATTTCGAGTTCCAAAGAAAGCCACTCGATGTCTTCCACTTTCACATGCTTAGGCATGGCGAAGCGGAGGGTGTCGAAATAGTTTTGGTTGATTTGCGTGTAGCCGAGAGCTGAAATCTCTTTCGCCAAAAGCACCGCAATGCTGTGAATGCGGTTGGCAATGTTTTTGATTCCTTCGGCACCATGATAAACGCCATAGAAACCAGCCATAGTGGCAAGTAAGGCTTGGGCAGTACAGATGTTAGAGGTTGCTTTTTCACGCTTGATGTGTTGCTCGCGCGTCTGCAATGCCATGCGGAGAGCTTGATTGCCGTGCACATCTTTCGAAATGCCGATGATGCGACCGGGCATGGTGCGTTTATATTTGTCGGACGTGGCGAAATAAGCCGCATGCGGACCGCCATATCCCATTGGGATTCCGAAGCGTTGCGACGTTCCGAAGACAATATCAGCACCCCATTCGCTTGGAGGAGTCAGGATGGCTAAGCTGAGCAAGTCGGCAGCCACAGAAACCATCGCTTCGGCAGCGTGCGCCTTTTCAGTGAGTTCGGCATAGTTCACCATTTCGCCATTGGCGTTGGGATATTGCACAATGACACCCACCGTGTTTTCATCATAGACAAATTCAGAAACAGGAGCTACACGCAAGTCGATATTCAACGGCACAGCACGTGTTTGAAGCACATCAATCGTCTGCGCCCAAGTGAGTTCATCCACGAAGACCACATTTGCGCCAGCTTTTGCTTTGGCACGACTTCGTGAGTTCATCATCATAATCATGGCTTCAGCAGCAGCGGTTGCTTCATCGAGCAGCGATGCATTAGCAAGCTCCATGCCGGTGAGTTCGCAAATCATGGTCTGATAGTTCAAGAGAGCTTCCAAACGACCTTGCGAGATTTCGGCTTGATAAGGCGTGTAGGAAGTATACCACACCGGGTTTTCGAGCACATTGCGAAGAATCACCGAAGGGGTGATGGCATCGTAATATCCCATACCGATGTAGGTGTTGAAGACTTTGTTTTTCGCCGCCAGTGCTTTGATTTTGCGGAAGTATTGACGCTCGGTCAGTCCGTCTTTCAGGTTTAGCGGTTGCGCCAAGCGAATATTGCTAGGCACAGTTTGCTCGATGAGTTCATCGAGCGAAGAAACGCCGACAGCATGGAGCATCTCGTTGATTTCTTCCTCACGAGGTCCGATGTGTCGAGCTACAAATTTGTCGTTTGCCATTGTGTTATTGATTTAATGTAAAGACGCACGGCGGTGCGTATCTACAATGGTTGTGCATTATTTACGTCAAAAACGGGTTTCGTTTTTTTTCTTCCCCAATAGTTGTTTCGCCGCCGTGTCCGCAATAGACTTTCACCTCGTCGGGCAAAGTTAAAAGCTTTGTTTTAATCCCCTCGATTAATTGCTCGAAATTTCCTGCGGGAAGGTCGGTTCGCCCGATGCTTCCTTGAAAGAGCACATCGCCCACGATGATAAACTGCTGCGCTTCGCAAAAAATCGCTAAGCTGCCCGGACTGTGCCCCGGCACGTGCAGGAACTGCAACTTCGAACTGCCATGTTCTAATATGTCGCCATCATTCAGATAAATATCGGGATGCGCCACAGGCTCCACTCCATTGAGTCCACGCATGCCGCACCAATCGGGATATTGGTCGATGAGCATGTTTTCAGCCTCGTGAGCCGAAAAGGGAGCTTGATATTTTTCACGGAGGTGATTGACTCCAAAGAGATGGTCGAAATGACAATGCGTGCAGATGACTTGCCGCACGGTGAGCCCTTGGTCGGCAATGAAGTCATCGAGCTGCTCGTCTTCATAGTCGAAGAGATTGCCGGGGTCGATAATCACGCAGGCTTTGGTTTCATCATAGAGCACATAGGTGTTTTCTTGCACCGGATTGAATGTAAATTTCTTAATTTGTATCATAGCTTGGAGTTTTAGGGGACTTATCTCTATTTAGTTGTGAAGCAAAAGTAGCTGAAAAAAGGATTAATCACACCATCATTCGTGTTAAATTCGTTTGCGAGCTAATTTTTAGAAGTCTCCTTAATCTTTTCATAGGAAGTGATATATCCGCTCACTTTGCCGAAAGTCATTTCTAATTCGATAATCACAGGGATGTGGTCGGCATCGGTAGTGATATAGAGTTTGAGTGCATCGCTGCCGGTTACTAGCTTGCTGTCTTCAATGATGGGGGTGATCACAAAACACTCTTTTTCCCCGATTTTAGTGTCGATAGTTTTTAGACCTTCAAAGGTTGAAGTCATTTGAAAATGCTTATTAGCATGATATATCTCGTGGGTGAATTTTTGCCCAACCTTGAGCGTGTCAGTAAATGAGTGGTGGCGCATCATGGCATAGAGAGAAAGGATGTCAATCATCCCTTGAGGCACCGTTCGGCAACCTGATTTGGTGCTACATATCGAGTCGCTGCCGGGATAGAATGTCGTTTCATTATAGAAGCGATAGCGGTTCTCGCTGACATTGCGGATATGGAAATAGGGGGTAAATTGCTCTCCGTCGAGTATTGTTTCATAGATATCATTGACATTATACAGCAGCTTGGTCATGCCCGTGGAATAGCCTCTCACATAATAATGAGTGAGCTTTTTGCCCTGATATAGGGTGTCGCTGACAATCAATTCTGCTTCTCCCCCTTTCACAAAAGCGAATTTTGCGCCATAAGTCATTTTTTCTCGCACCTGAGCCGAAGCGTTTAGGCTTAGCAGAAGCATCAAAATAGGGAAGTAGCGTGTCATAGGCTTTGGTTTAGTGATTAAATGCGTTCTAGAACCGATTTCTTGGGCGTGCCAGCCACGAAATCCTTCAAGTAGAACGGCTCGAAGTAGGCCACATCGACAAACTGCTTGCGCTGGAAGGCTTCAAATGCAAGTCGGCACATATCGTCGGCATGGCAATGCACATCGGCAATATGCCTCATTTGGGGGTGTTTCATCACCTCGGTGCATTTGGCGGCTCCATTGCCAAAGATGACAATCTCTTGGTCGGAGTATTCGTTTAGAAAGCTTTCTTCGTCAATAATTTTAGCCTCCACTTCACTCAATGCTTCATTCTTGCTGTTGAAACTCGCCGTATAGACTTCCATTCTTCGAGCATCCATCAGGGCAATATAAATGGCGGCTTCTTTATGCTTGATTGTTGCGCATTCTTGCCGCAATGCTTGCTCGCAAAGCGTCTGCAAGGGATTGACCGCAATCAGGGGTATTTGCAAGGCAAAGCACATGCCTTTGGCATGTGAAGTTCCGATGCGAAGCCCTGTGTAGGAGCCGGGTCCTTCACTCACAGCTATTGCGTTTAATTGCTTGACAGTAATGTTGTTTTCCTGCAATAGCTCCTCGACATATTGCCCAATGAGCTTGGCATGGTTCTGTCCGCTGAAATCAGATTTACTCCCCATCAATTTGCCGTCTTGGGCAAGCGAAACACTGCAAACGGAGGTGGAACTTTCAATATGTAGAATGTAAGTCATGTGCGTTCTTTGATTAATCAGTGCGGTAAAAGTAGTAAATAATTGCTTTTAAGCAGCTCGGAGGAGCAAAAAAAGCCACCCCGCAAGCGAAGTGACTTTCCCAACAAAAATAAAAATTATGAATCTACCCACATTTCGAAGAACCGCAGTTCTTGCAGGTGAGGCAACCTTCTTGGTAAATTAAGTCTGACGAACCGCATTCCTCGCAGGTTGCGCCATCGGCGGTTGTGCCATCGGGAATGTATTTCTTCAAGGCACGAGCCACGCCCGACTTCCAGCTATTGATGGTTTCATTGTCGAGCTGCATCGAGCTCACCACATCCACCACTTTTTCAATCGACATGCCATAGCGCAAGATGCCTGAAATCAACTTGGCATAGTTCCAATAGGCAGGGTTAAACTTGTGCGACAGTCCTTCGATTGTCGTTTTATAGCCTCGCTTGTTGGTGAATTGGAAGTCATAGCGCGAATGCCCTTGCTCATCGGTGGTGTTGATGATTTTTCCCTCGGTGATGGTGCGAGGTAGCATGATGCCTTCGTCTTCATCGTGGAGACCTGTAAAAATCTCGTAGGGGCGACCGTCAATCAAACCGATAAATGCCACCCATTTCTCTTTGTTATTTTGAAAGCGCACCACGTCGGCAACTAATTCTTTTGGGCGAGTAGTTGGGAATGGAGCAATGGTTTTATCCTCTGTCTTTTCTTCCTTTTTAGTTGAAACGAGCACCCCCGAGCGTGAGCCATCACGATAGACTGTTACTCCTTTGCAACCCGATTTCCACGCTTCGAAATAAAGTTGTCCGACTAATTCCTCGTCCACATCGGCAGGCAAGTTGATGGTTACTGAAATTGAATGATCGACCCATTGCTGAATGCGTCCCTGCATGCGCACTTTGTTGAGCCAGTCCACATCGTTTGATGTTGCACCATGATAAGGCGAGCGAGCCACCATTTCGTCGAGTTCTTCTTGCGAATAATTTTTGGTGGTGTCGATATTGTTTGCCTCCATCCACGTAACGAATTTATGGTGAAAGACAATGTATTCTTCCCAACTGTCGCCCACTTCGTCCACGAAATCCACCCGCACATCTTTATCGTTGGGGTTCACCTTGCGGCGTCGTTTATACACAGGCATAAACACAGGCTCAATGCCTGAAGTTGTCTGAGTCATCAAACTGGTCGTACCCGTTGGGGCGATGGTGAGCAGCGCAATGTTTCGGCGACCATATTGACACATATCTTTCACCAACTGTTCATCTTCGGCTTTCAATCGCTGAATCATCGGGTTGTTGGCTTCTCGCTTGCAATCATAAATGGTGAATGCACCACGTTCTTTAGCCATTTCCACCGATGAACGATAGGCAGCGAGGGCGAGCGTTTTGTGAATTTTCACGCTGAAATCGGTGGCTTCGTCTTTACCATAGCATAATCCCAATGCAGCGAGCATGTCGCCTTCGGCAGTGATGCCCACGCCAGTGCGTCGTCCTTCTTTGGCTTTGGTGCGAATATTGCGCCAGAGGTTGCGCTCGGTTTGTTTAGTTTCCTCATTTTCGGGGTCGGCGTCGATTTTGCCAATGATAGCGTCAATCTTTTCGAGTTCCAAATCAATGATATCATCCATGATGCGCTGCGCATATCCCACATGCTCTTTAAACAAGTCAAAGTTGAATTTAGCTTGCGGTGTAAAGGGGTTTTCGACATAGGAATAGAGATTGATAGCTATCAGTCGGCAGCTGTCATAGGGGCAGAGTGGAATTTCCCCACAAGGGTTGGTCGATACCGTCTGATATCCTAAATCCGCATAGCAATCAGGGAGCGACTCTCGGATAATGGTGTCCCAAAACAAGATGCCCGGTTCGGCTGATTTCCAAGCGTTGTGTACAATCTTTTTCCAAATCGCATTGGCATTGGTTTCCTTGGCAAACGAAGGGTTGTTGCTATTGATAGGGTATTGCTGCAAATAAGGTGTTTTGCTTTCCACCGCTTGCATAAAGTCGTCGTGGATTTTCACTGAAACGTTAGCCCCGGTTACTTTGCCGCTTTCCATTTTGGCATCAATGAACTTTTCAGAATCAGGGTGCTTGATTGACACCGAAAGCATCAAAGCGCCTCGTCGCCCATCTTGCGCCACCTCGCGGGTGGAGTTAGAATAGCGCTCCATGAAAGGCACAATGCCTGTGGAAGTGAGCGCCGAGTTTTTCACTGGCGAGCCTTTGGGGCGAATGTGCGAAAGGTCGTGCCCCACACCGCCACGGCGTTTCATGAGTTGCACTTGCTCTTGGTCGATTTTCATAATGCCGCCATAGGAATCCGAAGCGCCATCATTGCCCACCACAAAGCAGTTCGACAGCGATGCTATTTGAAACTCATTGCCAATGCCAGTCATTGGTCCGCCTTGCGGCACGATATATTTAAAGTCTTTGAGCAAGTCATAAATCTGTTCTTCGCTCATTGGGTTGGCATAGCATTGCTC
>JBKECD010000184.1:0-4327 GCA_047974225.1 Mangrovibacterium sp. | reverse complement strand
TTTGCTTCACTTCAAAATAAGCCATCCGACTTTCACCGAAGGGCTCTAATTCATGTTGATAATCCAAGCGCACTTGTTGCGCTGTTATCGGAAAATGTTCCTCGCTGCCATCGGCATGAAGTAGCGTGAGTGTTTGCGATTCACTTGCGTTTAACTCCGCTTCAAAATTACCGTGGTGCGTGGGAATTGTGGTTTCGCCCACTTTAATTTGCGCATCTTCCTGCGTGCTGAAACCTTGCAGATAAAGCTTGTCGGCATGCTGCTTGGCACTAAACACCACAGTTGGGCTAGGCTCTTCGCTTTCTACCACTTCAAAGCGCACATTTCGCACCCGATAGCCATAATCAGCATCGGCGCACTGCCCGAAATAAACCCGATTCGTCCCCTGATGTAAAGAGTTAGGATTGATGCGCTCACGCTGAATTTTATTGCCTTCGCTCAGGCTTACCCATCGTCCGCCTAAAGCCAACTCATCATTGATGCGTCGTGCCACACCTGAGTAATCGCTCACCCCTTCCAACTCATAAACCAGATAGACGGAACTATTCGGACGCAATTCCGCTGCCAATTCCACCTCGCAATAGTTATCCGCAGGATTATCAAACTGATTATCGCCCCACAAACCTATGGTGAGTGCGCTGGAGTCGCCAGATGTTGGATTGGCGGATGTTAGACTGCTCGCTTGTTGATTAGGTATGCCATAGGCAAAAACGCTCTGGCTCATCATTAGAAAAATGAAAAACCAAGCAAATAGTTTGTACGTTGTTTGTTTCATAGTGTATATTTTAGCCCCTCCCAACCTCCCCAAAGGGGAGGAGTAAAGGCACAATGTTTGTATTTTATATGTTGGAGTATTGGATATTGGATATTGGATTATTGGATTATTGGATGTTGGAGTATTGGATTATTGGATTATTGGATGTGGGATTATTGGATGTTGGATTATTGGAGGTTGGATTATTGGATGTTGGATTATTGGATGTTGGATTATTGGATGTTGGATTATTGGATATTGTGATTCGGACTAAAAATCTAAATTCTAACAATCTAACAATCTAACAATCTAACAATCTAACAATCCTCTTCTTACCTCACCACAAATTTTACACTGCCTTCTTCGGCATTGCCACTGATGACTTTCACCACATAAACACCCTGATTAGGGAAGGCATGACGCAATTCATGGACTTTCAACTGCTCACTCCGTTCAATGTAGCCCAACACACGACCGTTGATATCGCTGATGAGATAGACCACACTGGTGGGTTCTTTCAGCTCTGCCGTAACCCTTACTTCTGTGCCTGCAACCACTGGGTTCGGATAAGCTTTGAGTTCTACCTTCATTGAAGGAGATGTTGTACTTTGATCTTCTTCAGGTTCTTCCTCCTCCTCAAATCCCTCGCAATCATCCCAAATGCTCACTTCTTCCGATAGCACCTCCCTAGTTTCGGGATGGCTGATATCCACCCGATAATCACCTGCTGGCAAATGGATTTTATCCTCTTCTCCTAAAAATACATCGCCCGAATAAACTAAACTATCTTCGGCATTAAAAACCTGCAAATCATGATAGATGCTATCGCCCTGCTGGAGCAATACCGACAAATACCCCTCTTGGGTGAGTTCCCCAAAGTTGTCGCATTCATAAGGAAAACTCTCCACTTGTGCCACGATGCTCCCTTCGCTAAAACCAAAAGTGAACACATCATGACCGCTCCACGATACATCATCAAAGAGGTATTTGCCGACACCATAGCCTGTGGTTTCATCGGCGGCATAGAACAAAACCTGAGGATTGGAAAAATCACCCGAACCCGTAGGATCAACCACCAACCAAACGGTCTTATTGTCGCTCGCATCTATATTGGGAAGACCTACCATGCCGTTGTAATCACGGCTTGCTGTTTGATTATATGCACCTCTAAGTTCCAAACGGGTTCGTGGACTGTCATTGGACACAAAACCCTCAGTTTCGAGCTTGCTCAATAACGCAATATCTTCGGAAAGCGTCCCTTGATAAGCCACTTGGGCATATTGCAATTGAGCTATTTGTTCTTCGGAAAGCGTGATTCTTCTACTCAACGGATAAGCCGTGCCGCTCAAATGATAGCGATAATAAAACACCAAATCTGAGCCTTCGAGCTTCACCGTGAATTTGCGATGGCGAGTCGTGGTGTAAGTGTCTATCGAAGTGCGACGAACGCCATCTTCAAGGGTGTAAACATAGCCGTTTTCTTGAATCAAGAATCCATAATCAATCGTGCCGCTGGGGCTGCTGCTGAAACCAAGGCGAACTTCTCCGCCATGTTCTCTGGACACAAAACCTAATTCAAAGGAAAGACTAGGCGAACCATGAGTAGCTGAATTTTGTGTGGAAATATTCACCTCTTCGCCTAATCCCGAAGCCAACAAACGCAACTGCTGGTGATTGTTTTTTCGCTGAACCTGAATGCCCGAAGCACTTGCCCACGACACTAAGCTTTGAGGTCGGGCTGAAACATTCGTCTGCATCGTCCATCTTCTGCCGCTAAGCTGCATGCCCGGCAATCCCTTGTTTTCTTGTTGCTCTAATGCCAAATTACCATCATCATCACCGAACATATAATAGTCATTATCTGCTAAGCCTGCATAATCTCCGTGCTGTGCATAGCTGGCGGAATCCAACTCCTGTACGCCAAAAATAAGCAACCGATTGCGGTCGCGGTTGTTCCAATGCCCATTGTCGGTGGTGGAACCATAGCCCGTTTCATACTCCCCCTCATTGCCTTCGATGTTGTTGAAAACATATCGCTCATAGCTGCTCACCGCGCGAGGCTGATATAAATCCGAAGCATCTTCACGACCTACATAAACCAAGCGATTATTAAAATGCTGATTCTCGCTGTAGTCCCACATGATATCGCCCGAAGCAGAAAGATAGCTGCATGTGAGCGGGAGGGCATATTTGCGTGCCATATAGCTCTCCACTCGCAAGCGCTCTTGCAAGCGAAGATGACGGTCATAGACGATGAACTCTGGAATGAACCACCAGATTTTGTTCATCCCACTGCGGTTTTTATTAATCTCGAAACGGAGCTCTTCATTTTCGCCCCAAAGACTGTGATTGGGTACGACTGATTTATAATGCGTGAGTAGCTTGGTGGTGCTATATTTACTGTAATTGTCGGCACTGTAATCCGCCGAGCGATACCATAAATCCTCACCTTGCTCCGAACCATAGTCTAAGCGAACTGCTCCCCCCGATGTGTAGAGCTTGTCGGTGGTCATGTTAAAGCTTTGGTCGCCTCCCAAGCTCACCGCATCATAAAGCAAATATTCCGACGACTGACTGCTGCTCGATTGATAGGGATTGAAAATGCCAAAGGTGGTGAGCTGCCTGCCTGAACTGGCGGGCAAATTGAAAAACACATCATCGCGGTGAAACCAAAGACTCATGTGGAAATTATGCTCCTTGTCGAGCTCCTCATATTCGCCACTTGTGCCTCGTTGCAATATTAAGCCATGTCCGCTTTTATCCACCCAACGACTATAATTCCCTCGATTCGGAACTTGTTCGGTTTCAAACCAAACTTTAACACCCGAAACACCACCGGGAAGCAATCGACCGTTTGAATCTTGACCATAAGACACGCCAAGAAAGGTACTGAGGGATACCCAAAGTAAGAATAGTTTTTTCATAGTAATGTGCGTTTGTGTATTAACCCCAAAAAGTTAATTCTTTTGTAAAACAACATTGCTTTAAAAATAGTTCACACCAATGTGTAAAATTTCTTATTTTCAGGATGATATTGTTGTTCCTAATGCTAATTTTGGATGTGTGCAATGCTAAATCTAAGACGCATGCAATGCGTCTCTACGGTTCTTTTTCTTCACTTTTCACACCTAAAATGTCGCATTAAATACAATTTAGCAAACTAAATTGGCGATATAAAAATAAATATACCCAATTTAGTACACTTAATTCCGCTCATGAAAAAAGTTATGCTCCGTTAAGTGCGCTTAATTCATGTCATGAAAAAAAAAGTACTGATTAAGTGCGCTTAATACATCGCATGGGAAAAATTACAGCGCATTAAGTGTGCTTAATTCTTTAGGTGAAAAAAAATTCAGCGCATTAAGTGTGATTAAAGATAAAGCATGGAGATAATGAATTTAATCCCCCTGCCTTCCAAACCAACATTGCCCCTCCCGACCTCCCCTTGGGGAGGAGTTTGTTTCTTCAAATTCTTCATAAATCAATTATTTCAGTGCCTTTTCCCCCCTCGGTTGCTGAGCGCAGTCGAAGTACGGGGGAGTTGGAGGGGGCTTCTTCTTTTTCACGACTTCG
>JBKECD010000054.1:0-16933 GCA_047974225.1 Mangrovibacterium sp. | reverse complement strand
ATTTCTTTGAGATTGCTTGTGGCATCTCGGGCTATATTCTCGATGTGAACCCATTCGACCAACCGGGAGTGGAAGCTTATAAAGCCAATATGTTTGCATTGCTTGAAAAACCAGGTTTTGAAGAAGCAACCAAAGCGATTAAAACGAGATTGTAGTGTCGGATTTTCGGATTTTCGGATATCGGATTTCTAGATAATGGACATTAGATATTAAATGTGCTAAGGAAGCCTCATAAAGTTTAAACTTTATGGGGCTTTTTATTGTTATATTCATATCTTCGCTTTTGCTGAGTGCAAAGTGCAAAGTGTAATTCATAACTCATAACTCATAACTCATAACTCATAACTCATAACTCATAACTCATAACTCATAACTCATAACTCATAACTCATAACTCATAACTCATAACTCATAACTCATAACTCATAACTCATAACTCATAACTCATCATGAATGTATTGGCGCATCTTTACTTATCGGGCGAATCGGAAGATTGCATGTTGGGCAATTTTATCGGCGACTTTGTGAAGGGGAAGGACTATCAAGACTATCCTCAGGAGGTGCAGCGGGGTATATTCATGCATCGGGCGATTGATTCGTTCACCGATTTGCATCCATTGGTGCTGGAAGTGAAGGGTTTTTTTCGGAACCCTTATCGGAAATATGCTGGTGTGGTGGTGGATATTGTGTTTGATTATTTCTTGATTAAGAATTGGCAGAGTTATTCCGACCTTACACTGCGAAATTATACTCAATTGGCGCACGCAGCTTTGTTGGCACGAGTTCGCATGCTTCCCAAAGGAGCTAAAGGGATGTTGATTAACTTTATTCGCAATAAACGGATACTCCGTTATGCAAGTTTAGAGGGGATTGAAGATACGCTCCTCACAATGTCGAAGTTTACGAGCTTGCCCAACTATGCTTCCGATGCTGTTCGGATTATCAAGGAAAATGAAGAAGCAATTAATGTGCGATTTTTGCAGTTTTTTGCAGAGTTAAGAGAAGAAGTGGCAAAATAAAAGGTGAAAATGAAGCCTCGTTGAATAGGTATATTTTAACCTAGGGAGAAGGGGCAGATATGTATATATCTATTGTCTTTCTCATTTAATCTTTATTCTGTTTGGAGGTATTCAGAAAAAAGTCTATCTTAGCGTTTCGCTTTGAGAATTTCGATTTTGCGGCATTCATTAAGCGTTCAAAGGCAAAAAAAGTAAAGAAAATATAGCTAAAGATTATTGCAGTCCAATTATTTTCTTACCTTTGCAATCCAATTAGAATAATAAATTGTTGGAAATTAAATAAATTACAATGACAAAGGCAGATATTGTTGATAAAATTAGCAAGAATACAGGCATTGAGAAGTCGATTGTACTTCAGACTGTAGAGGCTTTTATGGAATCGGTGAAAGATTCGATGGCAGAAGGTAAGAATATTTACCTTCGCGGTTTTGGTAGCTTTGTAGTGAAGAAACGCGCTCAGAAGACAGCTCGTAATATTACGAAAAATACGGCGATTGTGATTCCAGAGCACTTCATTCCTAGTTTCAAGCCAGCAAAAACATTTATTGAAGAAGTAAAAAAGAACAACGTAAATTAATAGGTTATGCCAAGCGGAAAGAAGAGAAAGAGACATAAGATGTCCACGCACAAGCGTAAAAAAAGACTTCGTAAAAATCGTCACAAGAAGAAGAAATAGATTCTTGTAGGTTTTTAGAAATCGCAAGACCTGGGATGCCAAGCGTCCTGGGTTTTTGACTTTTAGAGCAGGGCTCTAAAAGAGTATTATTTAAATTATAATGATTATGAGCAAAGAGATTATTATTGATGTTGCTCAGTCAGAAGTAATGATTGCGCTACTCGAAGAGAAGCGCCTAGTTGAACTTTCAAGAGAAAAGAGCGATGCAAAATTTTCTGTGGGTGATATTTATCTTGCCAAAGTAAAGAAAATTATGCCTAGCTTGAATGCTGCATTTGTAAATGTGGGTTATTCGAAAGATGCGTTCTTACATTATCAGGATTTAGGTCCACAATTCACCACTTTGAATGAATTTCGAAGTGTTGCCACGTCGAAAAAGACGCGCATTAATGCCATTGATAAAATCCGAGCTCATGCCGATATTTTTAAGGATGGCAAGATGGGCGATGTGCTTAATGTGGGGCAAGAGATTTTGGTGCAGATTGCCAAAGAACCAATCAATTCTAAAGGTCCGAGATTGACCTCGGAGTTGTCAATCGCAGGAAGAAACATGGTGTTGCTGCCTTTTAGTGAGAAGATTAATGTGTCCACTAAGATTAAGTCGGCAGAAGAACGCAAGCGATTGAAGAATTTGATTGAGTCAATCAAGCCTAAGGGCTATGGTGTGATCGTGCGCACCGCTTGCGAAGGCAAGCGAGTGGCAGAACTCGACAAGGAGCTGAAACGCTTAGTGGTGAAATTTGAAACCCTTTTTCAAAGCTTGAAGAAAGCTCAAGCACCGCAGCTGGTCATCAGCGAGCTTAGCAGGGCAGATGCGATGATTCGCGATATTTATACGCCTGAATTTAGCAGTATTGTGGTGAATGACGAAGAAACAGCATCGAGCATCGGCGATTTTATTCGTAGAATCGACCCCGAAAAGGCGAATGTGGTGAAGCATTACACAGGTGGTCAGCCTATTTTTGAATATTATGGTGTCGATAAGCAGATTAAGTCGGCTTTCGGAAAAACAGTAACATTCAAAAATGGTGCTTATTTGGTCATCGAGCATACGGAAGCTTTCCATGTTATTGATGTGAACTCAGGCAACCGCTCAAAAGCGGGGGTGGACCAAGAAACGAATGCTCTTGAAGTAAACATGGCTGCTGTAGATGAAGTGGCAAGACAGTTACGACTGAGAGACATGGGCGGGATTATCGTGATTGATTTCATAGATATGCATTCCGCCGAAAACAAGAAAAAAGTTCTTGAAAGAATGCGCGATATGATGAAGGAAGATCGCACCAAGCACAATATTTTGCCTTTGAGCAAATTTTGTCTGATGCAAATCACCCGTCAGCGCGTGAGAATGGAACAACACGTAGAAACAGCCGAGGTTTGCCCAGCCTGCAAGGGAACGGGCAAGGTGTCGCCCACTGTTTTATTCGTGGATGACATTGCAGGGAAATTGGAATATATCTACAATGACTTGCATAAAAAGAAATTGAGAATTGAAGTTCATCCATTTGTCGAAGCATACCTCACAAGAGGTTTCTTTACTTCGATTCAACGAAAATGGAACCGTCAATTCAAAAAGAAAACACAGATACAAGCATCCGCAGCATTAGGAATGCTTGATTGTCGTTTCTTTGATGAGGAGGACAATGAGATTGTGTTGTAAAGATTAATGAATCCCGAAGCAGTAAAATGTTTCGGGATTTATTATTTTTGTACATTGATAAAAGCTCAAGGCGATAAACAGATGAATACACGAGTGAAAAAACATTGGCAGAATATGGAGCAGCGGCTAAGTAATTATGGCATGTTGTTTGTGATTTGTTGGATTTTATTCGCATTGCCACTTCATCCCGTGGCTATTCAAGCTCCTTTGTTTTCTGTCGGACTATCGGTGGTGATTGTGCTCAGTGTGGAGGCAACGAGTAAATATTTTAACTTAAATAGAAAAGTGCAAGTGGGCGTCGCTTTGCTCGCCATATGGATGGCTTGGTTTACAAAGCAGGATGTGATCCGTATTTTTGCACACTTACTGCTAGCCATATTCTTTGCTGTTCGAGTATTTAAGTTTATTCGTGAGTTGGCTAAGCGACAGGCAGTGAATGGAAATGTCATCGTAGAATCAATCAATGGCTATTTGCTTTTGGGGATTGCTCTGGGATTTTTAGTTTCATTGGTAGCAATCGTTGTGCCCGATTCCTTTAGCTTTGACTATCACGACTCGATGGAGGACTATTATAATCCTTATTATTTTGCTTTAGTTACGATGACAACATTAGGCTATGGCGATTTTGCACCACTGACCAATGCTGGAAAATCTATATCGGTTTTTATTGCTTTGGCGGGGCAGCTTTATATGGTCACAGTGATGGCACTGCTGATTGGGAGATTGCTTTCTTCTCAAAATTCTCAAAATAAAAAGAAAGATCAACTTCAAAACAAAGAACTATGATGAATTTTTACGGTGTTGATTTTATGTCCTACCCCGTGTATGACAAAAATGACTTGGGGGTGAGATTGGGTGTTGATAATTTTACCGCAAAGCTTTGGGCGCCCACTGCTCAAAGGGTGCGCATGAATATTTACACAGCTAGCTATGGTGGCGAGGCGATTGAGAATGTTGCCTTAGAGTCTTCTGGGCAGGGCATTTGGACGGTTAGTCAAGAAGGGGATTATAAGGGCAAGTTTTATACTTTCCAAGTTTATATTGATGGTCATTGGATGAACGAAACGCCCGGAGTGGATGTGAAATGTACGGGTGTGAATGGTCGAAGAGGACTTTTTTTCGACCCAAATCAAACTAATCCGAGTGGCTGGCGAAATGACCGCCCTATTCCTTGTCAGAATGCTGTGGATGCGGTGCTCTATGAGTTGCATGTGCGTGATTTTTCGGTGTGCGAAAATTCAGGCATGGAACACAAAGGACAGTTTTTGGCTTTCACCGAAAGGAATACAAAAAATGCCGATGGACTGACCACTGGGCTGGCTCACTTGCAAGAATTGGGGATTACTCACGTGCATCTGATGCCGGTGGCGGATTATTGGACAGTGGATGAATTGCAGCCTCGCCGAAGATATAATTGGGGATACGACCCACTTAATTACAATAACCTAGAGGGTAGCTATGCTACAAATCAAGATAGCACTGCACGTATTTTAGAGTTTAAGAAGTTGGTGATGGCACTTCATCGAGCGGGCATTGGGGTAGTGCTCGATGTGGTGTATAACCACACGGGGCTGACTGACCGCTCGTGGTTTAATCAGACGGTGCCGGGCTATTATTATCGCCAATATGAAGATGGCTTCTTTTCGAATGCTAGCGGATGTGGCAATGAGCTGGCTTCGGAGCGACCTATGGTGCGGAATTATATTATTAATTCGTTGAAATATTGGGCGGAGGAGTTTCATGTCGATGGTTTTCGTTTCGACTTGATGGGGATTATGGATATTGAAACGATGCAGCAAATTCAGCAGGAGCTTGATGCAGTGCGACCTGGGATTCTGCTCTATGGCGAAGGTTGGGCGGCTGATTATTCTCCCCTCGATGAGCATCGAAGGGCGGTGAAGAAAAACACCCCGCAGCTTGGGCGTATTGCGTGCTTTAGTGATGATTTCCGCGATGCAATAAAAGGAGATAATTTTCATGCGCATGAGCGAGGTTTTGTCAATGGGAAGATTTTCTCAGAAGAAAACATTAAGTTTGGAGCTTCGGCGGCGTGCCATCATCCGCAAGTGGAATACGGATATACCAGCGGCATGCGCTATGCGTGGGCTGAGCAGCCCTATCAGGTGGTCAATTACGCTTCGTGTCATGATAATTTCACGCTCTACGATAAATTGCAAGCTTCGCGCCCTGATGTCAGCGAAGAAACACTCAAAAACATGCACAAGCTTGCGCTTGCTTTAGTCCTTTGTTCGCAAGGAGTGCCTTTTTTGCATGGCGGAACGGAGTTTTGTCGAACTAAGCGAGGAGAGCATAATTCTTATAATTTGGGCGATTATATCAATGCCTTTGATTGGGAGCGGAAGACAAAATATCAAGATGTCTATGAGTATGTCAAAAAGCTGATTGCGCTCCGTCAGGCGATGCCTTGCCTGCGCATGCAGACTGCCGATGATATTCGCCAATACTTAATATTTTCGGGTAATTATCACAAGCAGACGATGAATTTCACGATTGAGGATTATCCGAGTGAGCTGTGGAGCAAGGTTCATCTCGTATTTAATGCGCGCGAGAAGGCTTTTGTGCATCATTTGCCCTCCGATGAAGCGTGGACAATCATTGCCGAAGGCGATGAAATTGATATCAACGGCTTGAACTGTGTGGATGGAAGCTATATTGTGGTGCCTCCGCTTTCAATGATGGCGTTGGTGAGCTTTAAGCAGTAGCAGGCTATAGCTCCATGATGCGAGCGCTCACCAATCGGGTGTTTTCATTGAGAGCATCTATATTGACTTTCACTAAGTGAGGGGGGAGGATTTCTTCTACACGTTCAGACCATTCCATGAAGCAATAATTGCCACTGTCGATGTAGTCTTCAAAGCCAATGTCTAGGGCTTCGCTGATGTCTTTGAGTCGATAGAAATCAAAATGAAGCAGATTGCCATAATCCTTTGTGCTGTATTCATTGACTAAAGCAAAGGTGGGGCTAGTGATGTTGTCGAGTGTGCCCATGTGCTGGCAAAGTGCTTTGATGAAAGTGGTTTTGCCTGCTCCCATTGAGCCGAAGAAAGCAAAATGACGCTCGTCTTTAAAAGTGTCAAGGAATTGTGCCGCAGCCTTGGGGAGTTCCTCTATTGTGTGAATTGTTATCTCAAACATAAATCTTATTTTCTGCAATGATAGCTATTTTTGTTTGTTGGAGTTGAAAAATTATGATTTAACTTATGGGTTAAGTCTGTTTGTGAAATTTTCGGGTAAAAAATGTTGCGAATGTTAGTTTTTTGGTTGAATACATTTTGTAAGCCGAATGAATGTTGTATTTTAGCGCTTCGAATCCCAACAGAGAGTGCTGATGCATTTGAATAGGCATTTGAGTTGAGGAAAATAAATTTATTTAAACCATTACTGAAAAGAATTATGAGTTTTCCAGAAAATTTGAAGTACACCAAAGACCACGAGTGGGTCGAAGTTAAAGGTGATGTAGCTACAATTGGTATCACTGATTTTGCGCAAGGCGAATTAGGAGATATCGTGTTTGTAGAAGTTGAAACAGAAGGCGAAAGCCTTGATATGCACGAGACATTTGGCACTGTGGAAGCGGTGAAAACAGTTTCGGACTTGTTTATGCCAATTGGTGGCGAAGTGCTCGAATTTAATGCAGCACTCGAGGATGAGCCTCAGTTGATTAACACTGACGCCTATGGCGATGGATGGATCATCAAAGTGAAAATTGCTGATGAGGCTGAATTAGCATCGTTGCTTGATGCATCGGCTTATGAAGCAATGGTAAAAGCCTAAGCTTGGAGATATAAGAATTAAAGCTCGGAAACACTTCCGAGCTTTTCTGGTTGTAATACATACATTGTTATTTGTTGATATGAAGCGATTAATTCCGCTATTATTTTTGGGGGTGATTTTGTCATTTACTGCTTGTCGGAGCGGTGAATACAGAAAGAGTACCTTTACTGTTTTTGGTACGATTAGTAATGTTACCTATGAAAGTCCGGGTAACATCGACTTGCAGCACGGTATTGATTCGGTGCTCAATAGGGTGAATTATTCGTTGTCGCCTTTTGTGGAGGGCTCGATTGTTTCGCAGATTAATCGTAATGAGTCGGTGTTGCTTGATGATTATTTCATTGAAGTCTATCTCGAAGCAAAGCGTTTTTCGGTTTTGACCTCAGGGGCGTTTGATATTACCGTTGGTCCATTGGTGAATGAGTGGGGATTTGGTACGGAGAAAGACCACACGCTGAAAGACCATAATAGTGCGCGCATTGATTCGATTATGCACTATGTAGGTTTTGAAAAAGTGGGTTTGATGCGAGATTCAATTGTGAAAAGACATCCAGAAATGAAGTTAGACTTTAGTTCGGTGGCGAAAGGCTATGCGGTGGATAAGGTGGGAGAGTATTTGGCATCAAAAGGATGTAAGAACTACTTAGTGGATATTGGTGGAGAAGTTCAAACAAAAGGGTATAGTCCTTCAGGCAAAGAGTGGCGCGTGGGCGTGAGCAAGCCGATAGAGCAAAATTTCGACGATAGTGAGGTGCAGGAAATTCTTTCGATTTCAAATAAAGCGTTGGCTACTTCGGGTAACTATCGCAACTTCTATATTCAAGATGGGGTGAAATATGCCCACACCATCGACCCGCGCACGGGCTATCCAGTGCAGAGTCGACTGCTTAGTGCGACAGTTCTTGCAGAGTCGTGCATGGAGGCTGATGCTGCATCGACTGCTTGTATGGTGTTGGGACTAGAAAAATCAATCGAGTTTATCGAGATGTTGGCGGGTGTAGAAGCCTATTTTGTATATTCAGAAGGCACTGATTATGCGGTGTATTACACCGATGGATTTAGAAAGTACATTCAAAGGTAATTCGCAAATTCAGCTTCACATGAAAAAAAGAGAGAAGTCCTCGGTGAGGATTTCTCTCTTTTTTTCATGTGCTATGGTAAGGTTAAAGTCTAGCCATGGGTTGTTTGGGGTGAAATGTGCGATTGAATTTCTGGTTGAAAGCTTCGCTTCGGATGATGAACATCACCCCAAGGAGAATTAGAGAAATGCCCAATGCTAGTTGCATCCCAAAATCTTCGCCAAAAATACTAACTCCGATGATGATGGCAGTTACAGGCTCGAGTGCTCCCATGATGGCGGTGCTTGTTGAGCCTATTTCTTGCACGGCAATCACCATCAGGATTAATGAAATGACAGTGGGCAGCACCGCCAGCATGGCAGCCCATCCCCACATGCTCCATGAGGTGAGCGGTTGGATGTGTTCGTGCGGATTGGCAAGTGAATGCACAATAATCGTTGCTGTGCCGAACACCATCACATAGAATGTCAGCTTGATGGGCGACAGCTTGATTCCGGATTTATTCACCACCACAATGTAGATGGCATAGGAAAGAGCGGACAGAAGCACTAAAATCACGCCGACAGCACTCAGGCTGTTGCTGCTATTGGGCTGATAGAGTAGGGCGATGCCGCCGAGTGCTAATGTTGTGGCAAAGATGATGGCGGGGGTAATTTTTTCTTTGAAGAAAACGGTCATGATGCCACTCACCATCACGGGATATATAAACAGTATGGTGGAGGCGATGCCTGCATCCATATATTTGAAGCTCACAAAGAGTGCCAACGAGGAAATGGCAAAGATGATGCCGAGGATGGAAGTGATGAGCAGTTCGCGTTTCTGTAATCGGAATGATGTTTTCTGCGCCAACATCAGTGCTGCCAATATCAGCACAGAAAGTCCGTATCGGTAGAAAAGCACCGAGTCGGTATTGATGCCATCGGCATATAGATTCAAAGCCCCGAGGGGGTTTGTGCCATAGGTGATTGCGGCTATCACGCCGCATGCCACACCTTTCCATTTTTTAGTGTTCATATTTGCCTAAAGAGACCTTACGATAAAGTGCGGCGAAAGTAGGTAAATAAAACTATTGGCAGTGTGGATTTAAGTTAATTAGATTAAAAGCGTTGTGATTTAACTATTCGGCTGATTGAGTTGTTGAATGATCCGTGCAGCATCTTTGATTTTTTGGGTGTCAGCGGTTTGTTTTTTATATTCTTTGGAGTTGCATTTTCCCATTGAGAGGCGGTGGTTGTAGAATTGCATGGGAGAGTCGATTTCCCTGTTGGCAGACAAGTGAAATTCGCAAGCGCCTGTTGCTTGATGAAGTTCTGCGATGTTTTGGGCGGAAACACCGCTTCCGACTAGGATGTTGATTCTTCCAGCAGCTTGACTCACCAGTGTTTTGAGCAGCTCGGTGCCATCGCTAGCGATGTTTTCATGTCCAGAAGTCAGCACCGTGTCAGCACCGATTGCGATAAGCTCCTCTAAGCTTTTTTGAGGGTTCTTACACATGTCGAAAGCTCGATGAAAGGTGAATTTCATTGGACGAGCTAGGTCGATTAATTCTTTGGTGCGAGCGGTGTCGATTGAGCCATCGGCGAGGAGTAGCCCGCACACCACCCCGTGTGCTCCCATTTCTTTGGCTTGAATAATATCATTTTTGATGATTTCAAACTCATCGTCAGCGTATAAGAAATCGCCGCCACGAGGTCGGATAATCACAAACACCCCTTGGTGTTTGGTTTCCAAAGCGGCCTTGATAAATCCGCAGCTCGGTGTAGTCCCCCCTTCAGAAGCGTTTGCGCACAGCTCCACGCGGTCTGCTCCATGAGCAAGCGCAGTTTTCACCTCCTCCAAGCCATAGGCACTGATTTCTAATTTAAATTTATTGCAGCCCATTGTCGATTATAAGATTTCCAAGTTGTCGATATTTCGATACAAATCCAATTCTGGGTGATTGGGGTCGAGCTCGGTGATAAGCATATCGAGCTTGCTGATGGGGATGATATTGAAATTTTGTATTGAGCCCAATTTTTCACTCAGCGCCACCGACACGGTCTTATGACTGTGCTCCGCCATTTTTCGTTTCACGAGCACCTCGGCACGGTCAATGTCGGTCAGTCCTTTTTCGACACTAAGACTTCGAGTGCCGATGAAAAAGATGTCCGCATTGATATCATTCAGCAGGTTGATGGTGTCGGTGCCCACGGTGATCGGCACATTCGACAGCAGTTCGCCCCCCAAGAAAAAGGTGTGGATGTTTTTTTTGTTCAGCAATTCTCCCGCAATAGGAAAGCAATTGGTGATGACGGTTAATCGCAGGTTGGCAGGGATTTGACGTGTAATCTCCAGATTAGTTGTTCCTCCGTCGATAAAAATGAGCATGTCATCTTTTAGGAGAGAGACCGCTTTGGCGGCGATGATTTTCTTTTCGCCAGCGGCGAAGTTTTGTCGAGCCTCATAGCTTAGGGGGATATAGGTGGATGTATCGTGCAAGATTGCTCCGCCGTGCACTTTTCTGATGAGTCCCTTTTTTGACAATTCTTTCAAGTCCCGACGAATAGTGTCTTCGGAAACATTCATTTCCTGACTAAGTTCCGAGGAATAGACTTTCGATGAGCTTTTGATTTTCTCAAGGATAATACTTTGTCTTTTTTCTTTCATGAGCTTATGAAATTTCTCCCCATGCAGGCTCGCTGCATGGGGAATGCTGAATTTTATTTTGTCAGAACGATATAAGCAGACACATTCCAATGGTTTGCTTTGTCGCCGATAATAGGTTGAGCTTCAGGAATACTGATGCTGATGGTGTTTTTGCCGATATTGAAATTCGGGATGTCCATCACAAAAGGAGAAACTTTAGATCCGGGGCACCAGTTTGAGCGTGAATAGTCAGATGAGGCGGTAAACTCGTCGATTTCTGTTTCTTTAGTGTCGCCCGTTCTGAGATTTCCTGTTCGGGCGATTCGTTTTGCTGTCCACACACCTGAATGGGGGTTAAAACGGCGGAAAGATGCGCAGTCATCACGCCAAGGCACATCTTGATAGAGCGCTTCGCCATTGATAGAAACGATGTTTTCTTTTTCCACAAACTCATCGCCACCGCTATGTCCGCCATGTCCAGTAGTAATATAGTATAGTTTGGCAGATTTATATCCTTTGGGGATTTCAAATTGGTATTCCAAATCGTGGCGGTTGAAACCATCATATAGCTTTTGGGGCTTGATATATTGCACCGTGTTGGCTAGCGGGATGACTTTGGTTTCAACTTTCGGATATTTGATAGCTTTCGATTCTTCAAAACTTAGTTTGGCAGTGATTTTATAGCCTGTTGGAGTCCACACATCAACAAAAGCGCCAATCCACACTTCGCCCTCAAGCTCACTCACAAGTTGAGTAACATCTTCATTCCAAACCACTTTGTCAGCCCATTTAGGGATATATACAGGTTTGCGCTTTAGGATGGTGGAGTCGTTAGAAAAATGACCAACGCCAAAGGGAGTCATAAATCGAAGTATTTCCACGGCAGGAGAGTATCCCTTTTCGGGGGTAATTCCGGGGAAGAGGTCGCTGTTTGTGTTTTCGGCATATAGTTGTTCGAATTTATCGTTTTCGAGCAGGAAATTTATTTCGCTCGATGCAGGAATGAGAAAGAACGAGCCTGTTTTGTCCCAGGGGTCGCCTGCGGAAACGATTTGCACTTCGGCATTCACTTTCACATCTTTGTGATATTTCGGAAGTTTCACTTTTTTCAAGAGTATTCGCCCTTCGTGCACTTTAATAATGTCATCGTTGATGTTGAGGCAGTTCTCATCGGGATTGAAATTCATAGGTTCGTCGTTGAATATCATGATTTCATGATCGCCGATTGCTTTTTCTGTGCACGATTGAAAGCACAAGAATCCAAGCGAGAGGAGTAAAAGTAAGCTCTTTGTTCTCATAAGAAATGTATTATGGTTCTACTAATGTTTGCAAATGTAGCACAAAAATGCGTTTTTATGCAGGTTTTTTTGAAAATACTCATATTATAATTTTTGTTGGTCATGTTGTCGATGGAATTAAGGGGGATTTTGGTTTGCGAAAGATGAGGCTACTGCACGGTGCAGTAGGTCTATCTTTGCGAAAGATAAGGCGACTGTACCGTGCTGTAAGTCCATCTTTGCGAAAGATGAGGTGTCTGCACGATGCAGTGAGTCTGTCTTTGCGAAAGATGCGGTGTCGGCATCGTGCAGCGAGTCCATCCGCTTTGCAAGAAGAGCTTACTGCATCGTGCGGTAAGTCTATCTTTGCGAAAGATGAGGTGTCTGCACCGTGCAGTAGCCTCATCTTTCGCAAAGATGGGTAGTGTTTTTAGTGAGTGAATGCTTGAGAGGCTAGTGATGGTGGGGGATGGAGGTGTTGTTGGAGATTTTTGGAAGCTTTTTTATGCGATTTGTAGGAGGGGAATTCTTAGCCCATCTATTAAGATTCGCTGATTTTTGTATATTTGCGCTTCCTAACAAAACTTAAACTCATCACTTTTATGCCAAAAAATGATGCTTTAAACGACTTGATATTAAAACTCCGCAATGGAGATCTCCATGCTTTCAATAAAATATACTATCAGTATTTTAGGCGAGTGTTGGGGTTTGTCGGCAAATATATTCGAGATAAAGACGCTGCCATGGAAGTGGCGCAAGATGTTTTCGTAAAGATTTGGAATAATCGGACAAAGGTTAATCCGGCTGAGAATTTTGAGGCGTTTCTATTTCGAATTACTTACAATGAGTCGATTGATGCGATCAGAAAAAACATTCGCACCAAGCAGAGTTTAGTGTATTGTGAGTCATTTGAATCTTCGGAGTTTGATGTTTCAGAATCAACGACCATAGACTATGCCGAATTTAAGCAACAAATCGACACGCTTATTGAAGAATTAACTCCTCGTCAGCGAGAAATATTTCTACTCAGTCGAGAATCGGGGCTCACCCATGAGCAGATAGCTGAAAAAATAGGCGTTTCAAAGAATACGGTAAAGAATCACATTGTCAATACCTTGAGTTTTTTTAAAACACACATCAACAAAGCTGCTTATGCTTTTGTGATGTTTTTTTGACTTTTTTTCTAGTCGGCTTAGTCCCCTTTCCTTATTTCTTCGTATTGCCTAATAAAGATAAATAGGTAATCGAATTAAGGATGAATCAAATTTCAATAGAAATACTGTATAAGTTTTTGCATGACCAGTGCTCGCCTCAAGAGTTGTCGCTTGTAAACGCATGGATTGAAGAAGGAATGCCTAGCTTGAAGCGTGTTTTGGAACACGATTGGGAGTTGGGAGCGACCGTAGAAGCGGATCTGCAACAAGAAGAATTAGAAGCTATTCTCGTGCAGATACACTCCAAATTGGATATGCAGAAAAAAACGTTTTTCAGCACCGTTTTGCATGCTGCCATGCGAGCTGCTGCAATTTTGTTTTTCCCACTGTTGGCAGCTCTGCTTTACGTTGTAAGTCAAGATCAAGAAGCGCTTGTTATGATTAGAGCAGTCGCTCCCGAGCATTCACATATCTCATTAGTTCTTCCTGACAGCACGCTCGTATATCTGAATAATTCATCTGTTTTAGAATACCCATCTGAATTTTCTGAAACATCACGCAATCTATTCCTTCAAGGAGAAGCTTATTTTGAAGTGAAGCATAATCCCCAAAAGCCTTTTGTGGTTAATTCTGGAGATGTGGATGTTGCGGCATTGGGGACGAAATTTAACGTCAGAACGCTGCCCGAGGAGGATTATATTGTGGCAACCTTGGCAGAAGGACGTGTGGTCATCGACCAGCAAATGGCAGACAAAAAGCTTTTTCGTTTAGCTGATTTGCAACCTTCGCAGCAATTTGTGTATAATAAAAAACAAAAAACATTTGCGTTAAATTCGGTAGAGGTCGATCGATACATTTGCTGGAAAGATGGCTTGATGCTTTTCAGAAATTCGACAATGATAGAGTTTGCAGAGCGAATCTCGCAGCGATTTGGAGTAGATGTAAAAGTAACAGATGAAGCCAAAGACCTACTTCTAACAGCTTCATTCAAAGATGAAAGTTTGGAAAAAATGCTCGAATTTGCCTGTCAAGCAACGGGGGTACAGATTTCTGAGTATCTAGATTTAAACTCAACAGAACGACAATTATTAATCTCAAAATAAAAAGCCTATGACATAAAGCTAATACCTAGAACAAAGTATAGGGAAAGTGCTGCAACACTTCCCCTATGGAGAGAAATCAACCCCCAAAGAGGGGATTAATAACGAATGAAATTCAAAGATATGAAAGAAAACAATTCTTTAGGGCATTATTCTAATCAAAATGCTCTAATTAGATTATTATTTTACATGAAAACAACAGTGCTAGTTTTGCTTATATGCGCATTTTCGAGCTATGCTAATGTTTCATTATCGCAGACCGTAGAAATTAGCAAGGGGCGAATGCTTGTCAAAGAAGCGCTTCAACAAATTGAAGAAGAAGCAGGATGTCGATTTGTGTATAGCCAAAATGTGGTGGATGTGAATCGAGAAATTACGGTGAACACTTCCAAAGGAAATGTGGAGGTTATTTTAGCAGATATATTTAACCCACATTGCGACATAAACCTTTACGAAAGTTAATCTGATTTAAATCTTTGTTTCATTCCACCCTATTACCGACAAATTCTTCTGTTTTCGAGTGAAAAAGCATATTTGAGAGCACCAAAGAGGTTCATTTTTCCATGATTTGAGCACCAAACCTGTTTGTAGTGCAACGCCCCTATTGCATATATGGCATGATTGCATGACCTTTGTCTCATGTTTATACGCAGTCATCTTCGTCAAAATCCCAAGACTATGCATTCGGAGAGTTATTTTCGGATTCAGGAAAGCTATCGCAATGAGCTGGGCGAAGTTCGTCAGCGCAGTTTGCTGACCATTGGTTTTTCCGACGAGCTGACTACCGACAAGATGAATGCAGTAAGCCAAAGCTTGAATGCATTGATTGAAGGACAACCTCTTCTGTTTGAAGAGGAACTTGTGGGCAAGTTAGCACGCCAATATTATCAACAGCTCATCGCCAACAAAAAGATTGACCGCACCAAGAAAACCAACAAGGAGGAAGGCGATTGGGAAACGGTGGATTTGAATACCTTGCAAAACAAAGATGTACGAGAGCTGGGAGCAGAATGGATTGTTCTCCAAGCGATGAAAGAGCTTCGGATACAAGAATTTTTGAAGAACAGAGGTTGGCAAGAAGAACAAATTGCTTTGGCGGAAAGTCATTTGGTGGCACGCACAGTCTTCCCGAGCAGCGAACACAAAGCAGTGAAGTACATTCAAGAAAACTCTGCTATTGGCGAGCTGACACACTATCCGATAGAGAAACTCACGCATCATAAGTTATATGAGGTCACCAAAGCTCTTTACCATGAAAAGGATGGTTTGGAGCATCACCTTTCACGTCGTACCAATGAGCTTTTCGACCTTCAAGATAAAATCCTTCTCTTCGATTTAACCAATTCCTATTTTGAAGGCAGTATGCGCCACAGTGAATTAGCTCGTCGAGGTCGAAGCAAGGAGAAGCGAAGTGATTGTCCTTTGGTGGTTTTGGGATTGGTGGTCAATGTGGAGGGGTTCATCAAATACTCTTCAATTTATCGAGGCAACATGAGCGACCCAGCCACGATGTCGGATACGATTGAAAATCTGCGCACATCAACAAGCAGCAGAGAAGATGGGAAATGTATTGTGGTGATTGATGCAGGTATTGCTACGGATGAAAATCTCAAAATGATCGCTGAGAAAGGCTATGATTATGTCTGTGTAAGTCGTCGCAAGCTCAAAGATTACAGCATTAATCCAGCAGACAAGCCCACAGAGGTTGAAGATAGCAAGGGGCAGAAAATCAAACTCCAGAAAGTGATGAGCGAAAAGCATGCCGATTATTTTTTGCGGGTCAACTCCCCTGGGAAAGCAAAGACGGAGAACTCGATGTATGAGCAGTTTTGTCAGCGATATGAAGAGGGATTGCAGGTGGTCAAAGCAGGCATTCTGAGCAAAAGTGGCACTAAACGATTCGACAAGGTTCATCAACGCATCGGACGATTAAATGGTAAATATCCTTCCGTTCATCGCCTTTATGAGCTAGACATTACACAAAATGACAAGGAGATTTGCACCGATATAAATTGGACAAAAGTTCCCAAACTCAAGCAAGAAAAGGAAAACCAAGTGGGGACATACTTTTTGCGCACCAGTCTGAAAGAACCGCCAGAGCAGTTGGTCTGGACGATATATAATTGCATTCGAGAGGTGGAGAGTTCTTTTCGCTGTCTGAAGACCGACCTTGATTTGCGTCCAATCTACCACAAGTCAGACGAAGCAACACAGGCGCACTTGCATTTGGGATTGCTCTCGTATTGGTTAGTCAACACCATTCGTTACAAGCTGAAGAATCAGAAAATCCGAGATTCGTGGTTGGAGGTAAAGCGAAAGATGAACACACAAAAGTGTGTAACCACTACGATGAAGAACGATAAAGGAGAAATCATCAGTGTCCGTAAATGCTCGGTACCAACAACTGATGTGAAGCGTATCTACGATGCTTTAGGCTACAAACAAGCTCCTTTCACCAAGAAAAAATCTGTAGTGCACAGAAAAGAAAATCAAAAAAATGTGAGTGGTAGTACTTAGGAAGTTATAGAGATTGAGGTGCAATGTGGGT
>JBKECD010000114.1:0-16127 GCA_047974225.1 Mangrovibacterium sp. | reverse complement strand
GAGCTTTAGCCATAACTAAAATTTTTTAAGTATTTATTTTTCTATATTTATTCTTTTTTCTTTTGAGCCGAGGATGAGATTTGAACTCACGACCTCATCCTTACCAAGGATGCGCTCTACCCCTGAGCTACCCCGGCGATTACAGAAATCCATTCTGCGATTGAGACATTTCACTAAAGCCTAGTGAATATAGTTCAAAAAAAATCCAATCACAACTTTTCATAGTGGGCAGAGCAGGATTCGAACCTACGAAGACGAAAGTCAGCGGAGTTACAGTCCGCCCCAGTTGGCCACTTTGGTATCTGCCCGAAAAGTTTTAATTTTCCATTCAATTAAAAAAAGAACATTGAGCCGAATGACAGATTCGAACTGTCGACCCCGAGATTACAAATCACGTGCTCTGGCCAGCTGAGCTAATTCGGCATAATTATTGCGCACCCATTCAGCGTTTTACAGTAGTGAAAACATACTCATCCACCCTCTTTTACACTGATTGAGTGCGCAAATGTATTAATTTTTTCTATTTACAGCAAGGCTGAGCGCTTTTTTTTCAAATAATTTCACGCTAACCTTCACTTATTTCTCTTGAGCTTTCTCTTTAAACTTTTTCAATTGACGACGCAAAGCCTCGATTGAATCATCAACAGCCTCCTCAAAGCTATCTGCATGCTTCTTGGCAAACAAATAATCTGAGTTCGGGATCGACAATTTAATCTCAGCGATTTTATTGTCCGCAACTTCGGGCTTATCTACTTTCAATATCACTTCCGCTGAAATAATCCCTTCAAAAAAGGTATCCAACTTTGATAATTTTTTCTCGGCAAAATCAACCAACTTTTGGTCTGCCGCGAAATGAATCGCATTTACGGTTACTTTCATAATTAAAGTCCTCCATCTTTTTTAATGTCATCCTCGCGGATGCGCTTGTTTATATAACTTTTGCAACTGCTCAGTAGTGGTATGCGTATATATCTGAGTAGCTGCAAGACTACTATGCCCTAACAATTCTTTCACATCATTCAAATCCGCCCCATTATTCATCATATGCGTGGCATAACTATGCCGAAGCACGTGGGGGCTTTTCTGCTCTAATGTGGTTACCAAAGATAAGTATTTATTTACAATGTTGTATATTAATTTTCGATAAGTTTGTTTTCCGCTGTTACTCAATAAGAAAGAAGGCACATTTTCACCAAACTTCTCCTCCCGAGCCGCCAAATAAACATCAATCGCAGCATTCAAAACCGGAGGATATGGAATATTTCGCACTTTTCTCCTCTTTCCAAGCACTCGAACAACATTTTCTGCCTGCCGAACATCCGAATCTTTCAAGCCCACCAACTCCGAAACACGCATACCTGCATCATAAAGCATCGACACCGCCACAAAATCACGTACTCCCTCGAAATCCTTCGGAAAATAATCGTCCGCCAGCAAGTGGTTCATCGCATCTACATCAACAAAACGAGGCAGTCTCTTCCCCACTTTTGGCAATGGAACTCTATCTGTCGGCGCTCGTTCAATCACTTGCAACTTGCGCATATAGCGATAAAACGACTTCAACGAACTCACCTTTCGGCGCACCGAGCGAGGCTCATAATCACTCGACACCAAAAAAACTACCCACGAGCGTATTTGCTTAGTCGTCGCCTCTATCAAAACAAAATCCTCGACCGATTCAAGCATAAATTGCTCAAACTGGTCGAGGTCTCGTTCGTAAGCCTCCAAGGTATGCTCTGAGCTATTACGCTCAAATCGCATGTATTTCAAAAATGATTCCTTGTGTGTCATTCTATACAATATATAACCATCACACCAAACTAGGAACCACCCCTAGCTTAGTCGTCTTGACGTTGCATTTGCTCTACATAAATCGCCTTTTGCACTTGTTTTCTTCTCACTACAGAAGGTTTTACAAATTCTTGACGGCTACGCAAATCTTTAATCACGCCAGTTTTTTCAAATTTTCTTTTGAATCTCTTAAGAGCTCTCTCAATGTTTTCGCCCTCTTTTACAGGAATAACAATCATCTTTACTATGTATTATTTAATTATTTCGACTTAATTCGAGCTGCAAAAGTAGAAAAAGCATTTTACTTCACAAACCATTCGGTGCTTTTTTTTTATTCTTTTCTTCAAATTAGCACAGAGTGCGGAGCACCGAACTACCCTCCTCAAAAAAAAGAGAGACGAGGCACACCTCGTCTCTACATTATACTACAGTCTGCCGTGCAGATTAAGCTTTTCCAGCTGAACCCAACACGTTTTCGTTTTTGTGCATGTAAAGTTTTTTCAACTCCTCACGAGCTGGACCAAGATATTTACGTGGGTCGAACTCCGCAGGATTTGAAGTAAAGATTTTACGGATAGCAGCAGTCATTGCCAAACGACCGTCAGAGTCGATGTTGATTTTGCAAACTGCCGATTTTGCTGCTTGACGCAATTGATCTTCAGGAATACCGATAGCAGCTTCCAAGTTGCCACCATTAGCGTTGATTTCTTCCACATATTCCATAGGAACAGAAGAAGAACCGTGAAGCACGATTGGGAAACCAGGGATGCGTTTTTCGATTTCAGCCAACACATCGAATGCCAATGGAGGAGGAACCAACACGCCTTCAGCATTTTTAGTGCATTGTGATGGTTTGAATTTGTGCGCTCCGTGAGAAGTACCAATTGAGATTGCCAATGAATCAACACCTGTTCTTTTCACAAAGTCTTCCACTTCTTCTGGACGAGTGTAAGTAGAGTGCTCAGCCACTACATCATCTTCCACACCAGCCAACACGCCCAATTCACCCTCAACAGTAACACCGTGAGCATGTGCATATTCCACCACTTTCTTAGTCAATGCCACGTTATCTTCGTAAGGATGATGCGAACCATCAATCATTACCGAAGAAAAACCATTGTCGATACAATCTTTACACAATTCGAAAGTATCGCCGTGGTCAAGGTGCAAAGTAATTGGAATTTCATAACCCAATTCTTTAGCATATTCCACTGCACCACGCGCCATGTTGCGCAAGATGTTAGAGTTCGCATATTTGCGTGCACCCGCTGAAACTTGCAAGATTACAGGAGATTTTGTTTCCACACAAGCTTGGATGATTGCTTGCATTTGCTCCATGTTGTTGAAGTTGTAGGCAGGGATAGCATATCCACCAGCCACAGCACCTTTAAACATTTCAATGGTGTTGACTAGTCCTAGTTCTTTGTAATTTGTAGCCATTTTACTAATATTTAATTGTATATAAAAAGTTTCTTTTTGTTTTTTGGTCTTTGCCGAATCATTGCAATTACAAATCTGCTGCAAATTTTCCACTACAAAACTAACCATTAATGATTTTTCGGAGCTATCGAATGAAAAAGAGCCGCTGCATTTTAAAACTAGCTTAACATTGCGAAAACCACAAGGGTTCTAACTTTTCTATGCAATCGCTAGTTTCACTTACATCTCAAAAAAATGGCGGAAAGAGAATAAATAGTCAGAGTCAATTCTTTTTCACTTTTAAAAGCAAGCATTAAACGTGAAACATTTTTATGCATAATTACAACATTCAACATGCCGAATTGTTAATTTGTCTATCTATACATTAATGTTCAAAGGCAATATCGCGCGCGACCACGTCCATACACAATTGTGCAAACACAATATCGCGCGCGACCACGTCCATGCACAATTGTGCAAACACTATATCTCGCACAACCATGTCCATGCACAATTGTGCAAACACAATATCTCGCGCGACCATGTCCATGCACAACTGTGCAAACACTACATCTCGCGCAACCATGTCCATGCACAACTGTGCAAACACAATATCTCGCACAACCACGTCCATGCACAATTGAGAAAACACCCTCGCCATACTGCTTTTTGCCAAAAACATCACCTCCAATCCACTCAAACATTAAAGCTTTTATCATTTCACATCTCTCCAGCGTATTTTTCTGACAAAAAAGATGGTTTTCCAATCCGTTTTAACTATATTCGCTCAAAATGATAGTATTTTACTTTCAAAATCAATCAAAATTATGCCACACCAAAAACATAAAAGAGCTCATTTTTCAAGTAAGTTTGGAGTCATCGCAGCAGCTGCAGGATCAGCAGTCGGACTAGGGAATATCTGGAAATTCCCCTACATCACCGGGCAATATGGTGGCGGTGCATTTCTCTTGGTCTATCTCGGATTTATCTTGGCAATTGGCATGCCCATCATGCTTTCGGAATTAATCATCGGACGACGCGCACAAAAAAACCCCTTTGGTGCATTCCGCAAGCTGGCGCCAAAATCAAATTGGAAATTCGCAGGACTCCTAAGCGTCATTGCTGCTGCCATCATCCTATCGTTTTATGGCGTGATTGCAGGCTGGAGCATGGAATATGTTAGCCTTTCGATTCAAAATACATTCGCCGAGCAAAGCTCTTCTGAGCTCCAAAACACCTTTGAAAATTTCGTCAGCTCACCCATTGAGCCAATTCTTTATCAGGTGGGATTTATGATTATCACTGCCACCATCCTATTTTTCGGCATCAAAAACGGAATTGAAAAAAGCACTAAAATCATGATGCCGCTCTTGGTGGTCATCATCGTTTTGCTCGACATTCGCGCACTCACCCTGCCCGGCTCGGAAGCTGGGATGGACTTCCTATTCAAACCTGATTTCTCAAAACTCACAGGCGAAGGCGTGCTTGCGGCGCTTGGTCATGCGTTTTTCTCGCTCAGCCTCGGATTTGGCACGCTCATCACCTATGGCTCATACATCGACAACAAGAACAACTTGGGCAAAATCACCGCTGAGGTTTCGATTGCCGACACCGTTATTGCCGTGCTTGCCGGGGTCGCCATCTTGCCAGCGGTGTTTGCTTTTGGCATCGACCCCTCACAAGGTCCCGGATTGGTGTTTATCACCCTGCCCAATGTGTTTGCCCAAATGACTGGGGGCTACATCTTTTCGATTTTATTCTTCCTCTTACTCACCGTTGCAGCACTCACCTCGTCGGTTTCCCTGCTCGAAGTGGTGGTGGTCTATTTTTCCGAAGAGCTGAAAATCAAACGAAAAACCGCCATCCTACTCGCTGCCATCATCATCACTCAACTAGGCATGCTCTGCTCACTCTCCATGGGTCCGCTGAGCAAATACACCTTCTGGGGATTGAATTTCTTCGACGCCTTAGACTGGCTGGCTTCAAATGCGATGCTTCCGCTAGGCGGTATTTTCGTGTCCGTCTTCGTCGGCTGGATACTTGGAAAACATGCAGTGAAAGATGAGTTGAACAAAGGCGGGAAGTTCCCCAATTGCTTGCTTTCGGTGTTCATCTTCATCTGCAAATACATTGCCCCTGTGGGAATTGCAATTGTGTTCTTAAACGGGATTGGGGTGATTTGATAATTTGTACCTTTGCGGCATGAAATCCCTCCGAAACATCATTCACACCTTTTCGCTCACTCGGGGCGAGCAGATTGGTAGTGTGGTGTTGCTGATTCTTATCGGCAGCATCATGTGCATCAACCTATTCACAGGTGATGACAAAAAGGAGAAGCCGCTCGAAAGTAGCGCTACATTTGAGCAACTCGTGCAGGAGCGAGATTCAATTCATTTGGCTAATCAAAAAGAGTTTTTCGCATTCAACCCCAACAAGATTGATTCCGCAGCATTTGCCAAATTCGACCTGCCCGAACGCATCAAGCGAAATATCCTCAACTATCGAGCAAAGGGCGGACGGTTTCGCTCGAAAGAAGATGTGGCGAAAATCTATGGCATGAACGATTCGATTTTTGCCGCCATCGAGGACTATATTATTATCGCATCAGAAACGCCCAAGCCTAAAACTCCGACTTCAACTCTTCAAAAGACAAGTTTTTTTACTTTCAACCCCAACAGCATTTCTGCGGAAGCTCTCGACAGTCTGGCTTTACCTGAACCGATGAAACGCAATCTCATCAAATATCGCAAGGCAGGCGGAACGTTTCGCCAAAAGGAGGATTTCAAAAAACTTTATGGCATGACTTCGGAACTTTATGCCGCGGTCGAGCCTTTTTTGGAGATACCTATATATAATAGTATGCCTGTGGCGAAAGTTGAAGTTGAACCTATCAGCATCGAACTCAATAGCTGCACAGCGGAGGAGCTCCAACAGCTCAAAGGCATCGGCAAGGTGTTTTCGGAGCGGATTATTAAATATAGGGAACAACTCGGTGGCTTTGCTTCTGCCGAACAACTCCGCCAAGTCTATGGCATGCCCGAAGAAACGGTGGCAAACAATCTGGAATACTTGCATTGCGATGGTTCTGCAATTGAAAAACTACCGATCAATTTCGCCACGGAATATGAATTGCGTCGCCATCCGCTCATCAGCAATGAGCAAGCGAAGCAAATCGTCAAACTTCGTGCGAAAAAAGGTAGTTTCAGCGGCATCGAACAACTAAATGGAAGCATTTTCACCGAATATGAGTGTAAATTACTAGAATATTACCTCAAATATTAGGCTGAGTCAGGACTGTTTTTTATTAATACTATGAAAATACGTCCTATAATTTTGCTCCTTTGACAAAATTACTATAAATTGCGTCATCTAAGTGACGGAATTTATGGAATGGATTGCCGCTAGCTTCGAGATGATTAATAGTGGAAACTTTGGAGAGTGGGTGTGTAAATCCAAAAAATAAAGATTATGAACTTTATACTGCCTATAGGCTTTGTGCTATTATACTTTGCAGTGGTTATATTCTTAGAGGTGCTATTCAAAGTGCAGTTCAATAAGAAAAACGTAATGTGGATTCTCTTTGCCCTTACACTATTTGCGCTATTGCTGTTGTAATAACGCACATTAAATGATATTGCAACTCTTGTGCGTTGTTACAACAGTAATGAATCTGACAAAAAAAAAGAAAGGGCATCACTTCACAGCGACACCCCTTCAAACAACAACAAACAATAATAATTTAAGGGGACTTCTAAAAATTAGCTGTTAGGTCATTTTGATTTTATGTGGGATAGATTTTGTGCTAATCTTGCCAAGGCATAGCCAGCTATGATTTAAAAGATTAGTGCAAAAGATGCCCACAGAAAACAAAATGAACAACAGCTGTATTTAGCAGCCTCCCCAATTAAAAACTAATTTTTAGAAGTTCCCTTAATTCTTTGCAATCCAGTCGGCAATCCAATCACCGACTTCCGATGTGCCATAGGCTTTGCCTTCGGCAATGTCTTCTGTTACTACGCCTGCATCCATCGAGGCTGCCACGGCTTGGCGAATGATTGCGCCTTCCGCTTTCAAGTCGAATGCATATTCAAACATCATGGCTGCCGATAGAATGGTAGCTATCGGATTGGCAATATTCTTGCCTGCCGCTTGCGGATATGAACCATGAATAGGCTCAAACACTGAGGTGTGAATGCCCACCGATGCCGAAGGCAACAAGCCCAGCGAGCCAGTAATCACCGACGCTTCATCGGTGAGAATGTCGCCAAACATGTTTTCGGTTACCATCACATCGAAGTTCTTCGGCCATTGGATGATTTGCATCGCGGCATTATCCACAAACATATATTCAGTTTTGATGTCGGGATAGTTGGGAGCCATTTCTTGCGCCACTTCGCGCCAAAGGCGTGAGGTTTCGAGCACATTGGCTTTATCCACCACCGTTAATTTCTTATCTCGCTTGCCAGCGAAATCATAGGCGAGCTTCAAGATGCGCTCCACCTCTTCACGAGAATACACGCAATTGTCGAAAGCGGTGTTGCCATCATCTTTGCGACCTTTCTCACCGAAATAAATGCCGCCTGTCAGCTCACGAATGCACATGAAGTTGGCACCCTCCACCAAATCACGACGAAGTGGTGATTTGTGCAAAAGCGACTCAAAAGTTTCCACCGGACGAATATTGGCATACAAGCCCAAGTCCTTACGCATCTTGAGCAATCCTTGCTCGGGGCGCACGGTGGCTTTGGGGTTGTTGTCGAAGCGAGGGTCGCCGATAGCTCCGAAGAGCACTGCATCTGCATTCATGCAGACCTCATGCGTTGATGCTGGATAAGGCTCACCCACCGCATCAATAGCACATGCGCCGGTGAGTGCGTGCTCATATTCCAACTCATGGTTAAACTTAGTGGACACAGCTTTCACCGCCTTCATGGCTTGTTCCACAATCTCCGGACCGATACCATCACCGGCCAATACTGCTAATTTTAGTTTCATACTTATTAAGCCCCCTCCCAACCTCCCCCGAGGGGGAGGAGCTAGAGGCACTGTAGCCCCTCCTAACCTCCCCAAGGGGAGGGATAGAGGCACTGGGTTTATTAATTAATCTATTTTACTACGTATTTGGGTTCTACCCCTCCCCCTCGGGGGAGGTTGGGAGGGGGCTACTCTTCAATTATATTCAACATTCTAATCGTCGCCTTGATTGCCGCCACTGTTTGGTCGGGGTCGAGGGCGCGAGTTTTAAATTCTCTATTTAGTTTCCAACTGATGATGGTTTCCACCAGCGCATCAGTGTGCCCACCGGGTGGGATGCTCACCGAATAGTCGGTGAGCTGCGGAAAGGGCTTGCCCAACCGCTCATAGATAGACTCCAGCGCATTGACAAATGCATCATACTGACCCTCGCCAGAGGCGGAGGCTTCATAAGGCTCTCCGCTGATATTGATGCGCACTGTCGCCATAGGCTTGATGCCTTTGGCGTGGGTGAGCGCATAGTTTTCGAGCCATATCTTAGTTTCCACTTCCTCCTGCATGACATCCGCCACAATAAAGGGCAGGTCGTCCACCGTAACTGATTCCTTACGGTCGGCAAGCTCAATGACACGCTCGGTAACGATGTTCAATTGCTCGGGTGTAAGCTCAATGCCCACATCGGCGAGGTTCGCTTTGATGTTGGCTTTGCCCGAAGTCTTGCCAAGGGCATAGCTGCGTGTTCGTCCGAAGCGTTCGGGCAGAAGCGCATTGAAGTAGAGGTTGTTTTTATTGTCGCCATCGGCATGCACGCCACTGCATTGGGTGAAGACAAACTCGCCAATAATCGGCTTATTGCCCGGAATGCGAACCCCCGAGAAACTCTCCACCAAGCGCGAGGCACGAGTGAGCATCCGCTCATTGATGTTGCTTTTGAGGTCGGTGAGGTCATTGACCATACCAATCACACTCGACAGGGGCGCATTGCCAGCACGCTCACCCAGTCCATTGACGGTGGTGTGCATGCAGCGCATGCCTGCTTTCAAGGCTTGATAGACATTGGCAATAGCCAAGTCATAGTCGTTGTGCGGGTGAAAGTCGAAGTGCAAGTCGGGATAAGTATCCACCATCTCTTTGCAGAAACGGAAGGTATCATCGGGATTGAGCACCCCAAGCGTATCAGGGAGCATGAACCGCTGAATGGGCAAATCGTGCAGTCCTTTCAGAAGGAAATGCACATAGTCCTTGGAATTGCGCATGCCATTCGACCAGTCTTCGAGATACACATTCACCGTCAGCCCTGCCGCTTTCGCCTCATGCACCGCTTGGCGCACGTCAGCCAAATGCTCTTCGGGCGACTTGCGGAGTTGGTGCGTTACATGATTAAGCGAACCTTTGGTGAGCAGGTTGAGCACCTTACCCCCAGCACGCTTCACCCAATCAATCGAAGTGCCTTTATCGACAAAGCCGAGCACCTCCACCCGGTCTTCCAGACCACGGTCGGCAGCCCATGCAATGATGTTCTTTGCTGCTTCAAACTCGCCATCAGAGACCCGAGCCGAAGCCACCTCGATATAGTCCACACGCACATCATCAAGCAAGACTTTAGCCATGCTCAACTTCTCGCTTGCCGAAAACGACACGCCCGATGTTTGTTCACCATCGCGAAGCGTGGTGTCCATGATTTGAAGGTTGTTCATATTTTTAGTGCGAAGTGCGAAGTGTAGAGTGCGAAGTGTAGAGTGCGAAGTGCAGAGTGCGAAGTGCAGCACTCCTGCAACTCATAACTCATAACTCATAACTCATAACTCTCCACTTCCTCTCTCATCTCCACCAGATAATCAATATCGTCTAGTCCGTTTTGGAGGCAATGTTTCTTATACTCATTGATTTCAAACGATTCTTGCTCGCCTGTGGCGGCGATGGTGAAAGTCTGCGCTTCCAAATCGACCACGAACTGCGCTTGCGCATCAGCTTCGATGGCAGCGAATATCTTCGCTAGGAAAGCCTGTGAAACCACCACGGGCAGCAAGCCATTGTTGAGCGCATTGCCCTTGAAGATGTCGGCAAAGAAGCTCGACACCACCACACGGAAACCATAGTCATAGATTGACCATGCCGCATGCTCACGACTTGAACCGCTACCGAAGTTCTTCGCCCCAATGAGGATGTTGCCACTATATTTTGCATCATTCAAGGGGAAAGATGCCACAGGATTGCCCGCCTTGTCATATCGCCAATCGCGGAAAAGATTATCGCCAAAGCCCTTGCGCTCCACCGCTTTGAGGAAGCGTGCAGGGATAATTTGGTCGGTGTCGACATTCTCTATCGGAAGAGGAATTGCCGATGATGTTATGGTTGTAAATTTATCGTATGCCATTTTTTTTATTTAATGCGTTACTTTGTGCTTTGCCTAGCGGCGCTTTAAAGCGGCGAAGCCAATGCGCCGCTAGGCAATGCTTTAAAGCGGCGAAGCCAATGCGCCGCTAGGCAATGCTTTAAAGCGGCGAAGCCAATGCGCCGCTAGGCAATGCTTACCACCCCACTCACTGCTGCCGCTGCTGCTGTTAATGGACTAGCGAGCATGGTGCGTGCTCCGGGACCTTGCCGCCCCTCGAAGTTGCGGTTGGAGGTCGAAACGGAATACTTGCCTGCTGGAATCTTGTCTTCATTCATCGCCAAGCAAGCCGAACAGCCGGGCTGACGGAGCTTCATGCCGGCAGCCTCATAAATCTTGTCTAAGCCTTCCGCAATGATTTGTCGCTCCACGCCTTTCGAGCCCGGCACGAGCCAAACCACCACATCTTTGGCTTTCTGCTTGCCTTTCACCGCTTCAGCAAATAGTCGAAAATCTTCAATCCGCCCGTTGGTGCAACTGCCCACAAACACATAATCGACTTTCTTGCCGAGCATCGGTTCGCCGGCTTTATAGCCCATATATTCGAGCGACTTCTCATAAGTTACCTTGTCGGTTCCCTCCAGCCCTTCGCTCGATGGAATCACATCAGTTATCGCCACGCCCATGCCGGGGTTTGTGCCGAAAGTAATCATCGGCTGAATGTCGGCAGCGTCGAAAGTGAGTTCGGCATCAAATGTTGCGCCCTCATCGGTTTTGAGGGTTTTCCAATAGGCGAGTTTCTCGTCCCACGCTGCACCTTTAGGCGCATTGGGCGTTTGCTTCACATAGTCGAAAGTGGTTTCATCGGGAGCAATCATGCCGCCCCGTGCGCCACACTCGATGCTCATGTTGCAGAGTGTCATGCGCCCTTCCATGCTGAGTGCTTTCACTGCTGAACCAGCATACTCGATGAAATGCCCTGTGCCACCACTTGTGGAAATCTTCGAGATAATATACAGCGCCATATCCTTAGCGGTTACGCCCTTGCTGAGTTCGCCATTCACTGTGATGCGCATCGTTTTAGGCTTAGGCTGCATGATGCACTGACTAGCGAAGACCATTTCAATCTCGCTTGTGCCGATGCCAAAGGCAATCGAGCCGAAAGCTCCGTGTGTGGAGGTGTGCGAATCGCCACAGACGATGGTCATGCCCGGCTGTGTCAAGCCCAATTCAGGACCGATGATGTGCACCACACCATGGGTGTCAGTGCCCAAACCATGATGCACGATGCCATGCGCAGCGCAGTTTGCTTCGAGTGCTTCGAGCTGATTGCGCGAGAGTTCCTCGGCAACTGGCAAGTGTTGGTTTTCGGTTGGCACGTTGTGGTCGGGCGTTGCCGTCGTTTGGTTCGGACGGAACACTTTCAGTCCACGGTTTTTCAAGCCAAGAAATGCCACGGGACTAGTTACCTCGTGGATATAATGGCGGTCGATATACAACACATTCGGTCCTCCGGGAACTTGCTTCACCACGTGAGCGTCGTATATTTTGTCAAAGAGTGTTTTCATTTATTTGGATTATTGGATATCGGATTATTGGATATCGGATTGTTGGATTGTTGGATTATCGGATTATCGGATATTGGATTTTCTGTCATCTGCCATCCGACATCTGTCATCCGACATCTGTCATCTGTCATCTGTCATCTGCCAAGCTCACCCCATCTTATTCACCGCATCTAAAAATGCTTCCACCGAAGCGGTGATGATGTCGGTGTGGGCGGCAAAGCCGTAATATTTCGAGCCTTCATGGTCGAGTTCCATATGCACTTTCCCAGTGTCATCGCTGCCGTGGGTGATGGCTTGAATGAGGAACTCCGACACGTGGACTTTCCGTCTGATAATCTGCTTCACCGCATTAAGAGCCGCATCCACAGGTCCATTGCCCGTGTCGGTGGCATCGAAAATCTCGCCGGCAATGTTGATTTGCACCGAAGCCAGCGGCTTGAGCGATTTGCCCGACATGACTTGCAAGTGTGTGAGCTTGATGCGACGATCTTTCTTTTCCACGCCCTCAAGCAATGCCACCACATCGTCATCGCTGAAATCCTTTTTGCGGTCAGCCAAGTCGAGAAACTTCGGATAGGCTTTGTCTAATTGCTCTTGTGTAAGTTCATAGCCCAACACCTCTAGGCGGTGCTTCAAGGCAGCACGACCGCTGCGAGCCGTCAGCACAATAGCCGACTCATTAATGCCCACATCGGCAGGGTCGATGATTTCATATGTTTCACGCTCTTTCAGCACGCCATCTTGGTGAATGCCCGAGGAGTGCGCAAAGGCATTTCGCCCCACAATCGCCTTGTTGGGCTGCACAGGCATGTTCATCATGTTCGACACCATGCGACTAGTCTTATAAATCTGCTGCGTGTTAATGCCTGTTTCAATTCCCAGCTCCTTATAGCGAGATTTGAGCGTCATCACCACCTCTTCCAGCGAGGTATTTCCGGCACGCTCGCCAATGCCATTAATTGTAACCTCAGCTTGGCGCGCCCCGTTGATAATCCCTGCCACGGTGTTGGCTGTTGCCATACCTAAATCGTTGTGGCAATGGGTAGAGATAATCGCCTTATCGACATTACTCACATGCTCCATGAGGTATTTGATTTTCGCGCCGAACTCATGCGGCATGGTGTATCCTGTGGTGTCGGGAATGTTAATCACCGTTGCCCCAGCCTTAATCACCGCTTCCACCACACGCGCCAAATAAGCGTTTTCGGTTCGCCCGGCATCTTCGGCATAAAATTCCACATCTTCCACATATCGCTTCGCATATTTCACCGCACGCACGGCACGTTCCACGATTTCATCTTCGTTGGAATTAAGCTTATACTTGATGTGGTGAAACGACGTGCCAATGCCGGTGTGAATCCTTCCACGCTTCGCATATTTCAGAGCTTCCGCCGCCGCATCAATATCCTTTTCCACCGCCCGAGTGAGCGCACAAATCGTGGGCCATGTTACGGCTTTTGATATTTCCACCACCGAATTAAAATCCCCCGGACTCGACACCGGGAAGCCAGCTTCAATCACATCTACACCGAGCGACTCTAAGGCTCTAGCCACTTCGATTTTCTCAATCGTGTTCAACTGGCAGCCGGGCACTTGCTCGCCATCGCGGAGCGTGGTGTCGAAAATGTATAATTTATCTGTCATACTCTCTATTTTTTGTTTGTTGTCTATACTATATTATATAGGTATGTAAAAAAACCATTCTCGCAATGAGAATGGTCAATCATACTATCAATTATTTGCATAACACATACCATTCTCTTTTGCTACTCCCGAATCAGGAGCAGAATAATCAGATTTGCAATAAATGTGTTAGCTATAAATGTCATATTCCCTATGTTTATATCGCAAATATGAGGATTTAATTTCAAAGCGAAAACTTTTTACAGCTCTTTTCTCCAAAAAACAAACATTCAATTCACAAAAAGCATCACTTTGCACTGAAAGTTGCAAAAATCATAACAATTCATCGGGAGATACGCTCAGAAAACAAAATGAACAACAGCTGTATTTAGCAGCCTCCCCAATTTAAAACTAATTTTCAGAAGTCCCCTTAATCCACTACCTTTGCCGAAAATCTGAAATTCATGCACCATTCATCAGAACTCTTGCTCCCTGCCGGAAGCGTCGATTCCTTTCGTGCTGCCATTCGTGGGGGTGCCAACGCCATATACCTCGGACTGAAACAGTTCAACGCCCGAGTGCGAGCCACCAACTTTGGCGACGACCAGCTAGCCGCAATCATGCAAGAGGCTCATAATCACGGAGTGAAAGTCTATATCACCCTTAACACCGTGATTAAAAACACCGAGCTACCACAACTGCTCGACTTCCTCGCCACACTCGATGCCAACCAGGTAGATGCCATCATCATTCAAGATTGGGGCGTTTATCATTTGGCGAAAAAACACTTCCCAAAGCTCGTGCTGCACGCTAGCACCCAAATGGCAAACCACAATTCCATCGGGGTGAACCATGCCGCCCAAATGGGCTTTGCACGCTGTGTGGTGGCGCGCGAACTCAATCTGAATGAACTCACCCAAATTGCCCAGAAAGCGGATTGCGAACTCGAAGTTTTCGTGCATGGAGCACTCTGCTACTCCTTTTCAGGCATGTGTTTTTTCAGCAGCTTCATCGGCGGACGAGGAGCTAACCGAGGGCTATGCAGTCAGGCGTGCCGCATGGATTATCAGCACAAAGGCAAGAAAATGCTTCCCTTCAACCTCAAAGATAATCAGCAAGTGCAGCAGGTGCGGAAGCTGCAAGAACTGGGCGTGCATTCGCTCAAAATCGAAGGTCGAATGAAGTCGGCTGAATATGTGCACCGAGTGGCACAAGCCTACCGATTGGCTCTCGATGGCGGAAACATCAATGAGGCGATGAACTTACTCGCCCACGATTTCGCACGCACCAAAACTTCCTACTTCTTGGGGAATGACCTCGCCGATGCGCTCGCCGAGGATTCCAACACCGGCATTTATCTGGGGCGAGTGCTCACCGCCACCCAAAGCCAAATTTGCTTTGAAAGCACCGAGCAGCTGCAAGAAGGCGACCGCCTGCGGATTCAAAAACGCAAGAGCAAAAACACGCTCAATGTGAAAGTGGAGAAACTTCAGCAAACAGGCAGCGAGGTACATATATATAATAGTATCAAAGAAACCATCGCCCATGGCGACCAAGTGTTTTGGATTGGGCGAAAAGAGGAGAGTTTCCCCTCACGGCTCACCAAAGTGCCGCCCCTCATCGAAAAGCTGCCTGCCAAACGACGAAACCAAATCATCGGTTCGGTGCAGCAAAACATCAGCAAGGCAAACGCCGAAATCCACCTGCGCATCGACGATTTGCAGTGGCTAGAGTTTGTGCGCCCCGAGGAACTGACTTCGCTCGTGCTTTCGCTGAGCAAAAGAGAGTGGCTGGAGTTTAACTTCGAGCGTAAGTTTATTCAGAAATACATCGGCAAGATTGCTGTGGAACTGCCGAAATTCATCGGTGAGGAAAGCATCAGCGACTGGCACGAGATTGTGCAAACGGCTTATCAACACGGCATTCGTCATTTCGTGTTGAGCCATCTTTCGCAGAAAGATTTGATTCCGAAGGACTGCCAGCTCACCACCAACGAGCAGGTCTATGTCTTCAACGATGCCGCTGCACATGTGCTTTCTTCCGAGATGGATAATTTCAGCTACCCTGTGGAAAATGATTGGGCAAACCTTTCGAGCCTGAAGCACAACGAAGGAATTTTCTATATCCACAGCGTGCCCGAACTTTTCTATTCACGCATGCCGATAAAAATCAAAGACGAGGAGTTCACCGACAGCTTCGGACGCTCATTCCGCACTTGTGTGAAAGATGGGATGACCATCGTTGTCCCCACCCAAGCGGTGAACTTCATGCAGCACCGCCAGAAGCTGGAATCCAATGGCATTCGCCGCTTCATGTTCGACCTGAAACATCAAGCTCCCCACCCGAAGTTGCTGAAACAGTTGTTTCAAAACTTCAAGCAGGGAGCTTCATTTCCCGGCACTGGCGGCTTTAATTTT
>JBKECD010000147.1:0-5386 GCA_047974225.1 Mangrovibacterium sp. | reverse complement strand
GCGCCACAATGGCACAACCAAAACTATTCGAAAACGCTTTCTGCCTATGACCGTGATGGCAATGGCGAAATCTCAAATGAAGAACAACGCTATAATAATAACTGGGGGTATTTGAATGGCGAGGTCTATTCATGGCGCATGAACTTCTATCACAAACCGGTGATGAACTTCAACTGGGATTGGAACATCAATTCCAAATCAACACTTTCTACAGTGGCTTATGCTTCGACAGGTAGCGGTGGTGGAACAGGTTACTATGCTGGAGGTTCAAAAGGAATGCTTGCGAACATCTATGATGATAACGGTCAGATTGATTTCGACCAAATTGTGGCAAACAACAAAGCGATTGATAGTTCAGAAAAAAATTATAATATTGCAGGCAAAACGATTGGTGAATACGGTAATTCTGCCATTCGTCGTTCTTCGATGAACATGCACCGTTGGATGGGTTTGGTGACTAACTTCAACCGTGAAATCAATGCCAATTGGAGCTATAATGTGGGAGCTGATTTCCGTACATACTTCGGCGAACACTACCGCTTGGTGGAAGACCTTCTTGGTTTGGATGCTTATTACGATAATAATTATGGCAACTCTGGCTGGGCGCAAACTTATCCCGGTGGCAATGTTTACACCAATGAATACACCGCTTCGCCTTATTCGTTCTTCACCGATAGAAATTCGGTGGTGGCGCAAAAACTCGACTATGTGAACAATGAGCGCATCGGCTATGCAGGTGCTTTCGGTCAGTTGGAATATAAAAACGAACGTCTTTCGGCTTTCGTGCAAGGAGCGGTTTCTACTCAAGGTTTCCAACGCTTCGACTATGTGATGTATTCCGACCCCGATGAGCAAATCTCAGAAAAATTGCGCCACAATGGCTATAACATCAAAGCTGGTGGAAACTACAACATCAATGAGCAACACAATGTGTTTGTGAACACTGGATACTATTCTCGTCAGCCTTTCTTCGACAGTATGTTCTTGAATTATAAAAATGAAGTGAATGAAGAAGTGGGCAATGAAGGTATCTTTGGTTTGGAAGCAGGCTATGGTTTCCGCAGCCGTTATTTCGATGCTGATGTGAATGCTTATTACACCAAATGGAGCGACCGCCAAATTCGGGAGTTGATTGACTTTGATGGTGATAATAATAAATATGAAACAGCTATTCTTGAAAATGTGGCAGAATTACACACAGGTGTGGAAATTGAATTTGTGGCTCGCCCAATGGCAACATTGAATGTGAAAGGTTTCCTTTCGGCTGGTAATTGGGAATATGCAGGTGATTCGCATGGGCGTGTGTATGCTGATGACCAAAGCAAGTTGTTTGATGAAACGGTTTATCTGGACAATACTAAAGTGGGCGATGCGGCTCAATTCACTTTCGGATTGGGTGCTACATGGAATGCGGTGGCAAACTTGGATATTGATGCTGATTTCCGTCAATATAATAAACTCTATGCTGCTATCGACCCAACATCATTCACCGCAGCCGACCATGCAGGCTCGTTGGAATTGCCTAACTATGGCTTGCTCGATATGGGTGTTTCCTATCGCTTCTACTTCAAAAACAATACCTATTTGAAGGCTCGTGCCAACATCAACAACGTGTTGAACAAACAATACATCTCAGAATCTGACACCAACATTCACCCTGCCGATGGTGCGGATAATTGGAATGGCGTGAACATGAACAATGTGGTCTATTTCGGAAATGGCACAACGTGGAACTTCGGTTTGACTTATCATTTTTAAAGTAGAGACGAGGCATGAAAATAAATCCCTGCAACTTCGGTTGTGGGGATTTTTTTGTTGGTGAAAACGTAAAAATCGTCAGTACACTGACGATTTTTACGTAAAATTCGTCAGTGGAGAGATATTTTTTTACTTTTGTGAGGAGAAAAACAAAGAACATGGACATGCAAGTTGAAAAGGCAATCATCATGGAGCAATTTAAACAAGTGGATGATGTTAATCTGATTCATGCAATTAAAAACATGCTTGATTATGCCACGAAAAAAGAGCGAGAAACTATTGATGTTCCAGCAGCTCATCAAAAACTCGTAATGACGCGTTTTGATAAGGTACGTGAGAATCCAGAAAGGCTTTTAGATTGGGAAGATGCAAGAAAAGCGTTGGAAGCCTGATGAAGAAATATAAAGTCAAAATAGCCCCTGAAGCACTAGGTGATATACGGGATATTAAGGATTGGTATAATGATGCAAGAAGTGGATTAGGTGAGAGATTTCAGAATACAACTATTAAGCAGATAAATTCACTTAATCAAAATTCTCAGTTATATGCTATTCGTTATAATGAGATTCGTTGTATGATTATCAAGAAATTTCCGTTTATGGTTCATTTCTACATTAATGATGATAGCAATACGGTTGAGGTTTTGGCAGTAATTAGCACCGATCGAAATCCGAAGATTTGGCTTGAAAAAGTGGGGAAGGATATAGATTAAATACTCACCTCCCAATCACCCACACCGAATCTTCAAACTGCACCACGTCATTTCTGATTATCAAGTGCGCATCATGGAAGCTGTCGGTTTCTGAAAGATTGATGAACGTTGGTTCGTCAAGCCGGAGGGGCGCAATGGCGGACTGATAGACGTGGGGGAGGGGCGGTATGCTGTCGCTATATATAATATAGTGTGTGCTGCCCGAGCTGAGTTGCCACACCGAATTAGGGTGGGCGATGATGTGCATGTCCGATTGCCGAGCATATTTATCTAAGCGGTTTTCCGCCACCGCGAAAAAGCCAAGAACTAACGCTAGCCATATCGCCTTTCGCTTGCCTTGCCACGACCAGAGAAACAGGCTGAGCAATGCCAAAAGCAGAAAGAACAACGCCACCGGCGAAACATGAATGTTTCGGATTGCCACCATCGGCAAACTGCCAAACCACGCAAAGAAACCGACAAAGCCTTGCACCGCCCATTCGAGCAAGGCAAAAAGCCAATCGGAAATCATCGGCACGGCGGAGAGTGTCAGCGCAAGTAAGCTCAAAGAGAGGATAATCATGGCAGCAGGTATCGCCACGAGGTTGCTCAGCAAGAAATAACTGGGGAACTGATGAAAATAGAACAAGCTGCAAGGCAGCGTGCCGAGTTGTGCCGCAAGCGACACCGAGCTGATATCCCACGCCCAATGCCCCACACGAGTGCGTGGCGTGAAAAAGTGGTCGAAGCGAGGTTTCAGAAACACAATCGCAATCACCGCACAATAAGAAAGCTGAAAGCCCACATCAAAGAGTAGTTCGGGACTAATCACCAGCAGCGCAAGAGCCGAGAGGGCAATGGAACTGAACACCGCCGAACGACGATGAATCAGATGTGCCACTGTGAGCACCGAAAACATAAAGGCGGCACGCTGCACCGAAGGGGCAAAGCCAGTGAGTGCCGCATATGCCCAAATGCCGGTGAGCATCAGCACGGCATAGAGCCATGCGAGCTTCCGCCTTCGCTTCAGCGGAGCGAATAGCCAACCGAGAATGACGCACACAATTCCCACATGCAGACCGCTCACCGCCAAGATGTGCACAATGCCCGCATCTTGAAAATAACTCTTTTGCTCCTTGCTCATATCTCCCCGATAGCCCAGCGAAAGAGCTTCCACAAGCGGATAAGCTTCGGGGTTTAGTCGCTGCCGATAGATGTGCAAGAGTTTTTGGCGGATTAGTCCGCAGTGCAGCGAGAAGTCGAGCGGTGGCGCAGTGGTGCTTTGCAAGTCTTCCGCATGGAGATAGCTTGAAAAGTAGATGCCTTGATTAGCGAGATAATCGGCATAGTCGAAAGCATAGGGATTGTCATTGGTTTTGATGCGCTTCAATTGCGCATGGGTGGTGAAGCATGCGCCAACCTGAAAGCTTGAATCGGGTGTTTCTTTGGGGAAATAGATGTTGGTTTTCAACCCCACCAGCGAATCTTCTTCGGCATGAATAATCTGGAAACAGCCTTGCAGGCTTCGGGTCTTTTCCACGAGCGGTTCTTGCAATTGCAGCACCAGCACTTGCTTTTCGATGCCTTGCGGCACTTCAGTCTTTGGTTGCCACAGATAATTGAAAGCCGAAAGCAACATGAAGAGCGTGGCAATGCTCCAAGTGGCAAACAAGCGTTTGAAATCCGAAGACACAAACTTCAATTGCCGAGCCAACAGCGCAAGCGCAGCCAATCCGCTCACCATGCCCACCCGAAAAGCATTCGCCTCTGGAAAGAAATACGCACACAAGATCCCAATCACCCAAAATTGCAAGATTTTGATGATGGGGTTGTCTTGGAGGAGGTGCATGGGGAGTGGGTTGTAGAGACGAGGCGTGCCTCGTCTCAGGTTAATGTTTTTTTGTTTGAGACGAGGCACGCCTCGTCTCTACAGGAATTCAGAGTCTAAAGCCCAATTTAGGACATTGTTTTCAATGTAATCTGCGAAAGCATTCATTTCATTGTTGTCGCGGATAATGCGGTCATGAAATCTAGTTTGCCAAGAAAAAGTGATATTGTTTTGGTTGGCATATCTTGTGATTGCTGACTTTATCCCTCCAATACATTTGGACAACAAACTTTGTCGGTTTGAGATGTCTTTCATTGGGTTTGTTGTAGAGACGAGGCATGCCTCGTCTCCAATTGGTGTTTTATTTTTATCTGAGACGAGGCATGCCTCGTCTCTACAGGGGGTGTCAATACAGATTATTGCATGCAGATGGTTGGGCATGATAACGAAAAGAGGTATTTCTGCATACGGATAATGAGTAGAAATGTTTTCAAGATTATTGGACAAGAAACATCCAACTTTGGATAGCATCATTTCATCATTTGCGATTTCTCCAAAATAATGTTCGCGATTTTTAGTGCAGATGGTGATAAAATAGTTTCCACCATTATAGTCATGCCAGTTCGCACGTGCAGGAGGAATGCGATATTGGTTTTGGAATTTTACATTATTCATAATGGTTTCTTGTAGAGACGAGGCGTGCCTCGTCTCATGTTAAAATAATTCTCTGGTTGTGTAGAGACGAGGCGTGCCTCGTCTCCAATAAAAACAAAATGCGAATTGGAGACGAGTCATATTTCGTCTCCAATTAATGTTTTCTTCTGAGACGAGGCACGCCTCGTCTCTACAATTTACACCACCACATTAATAATCTTCTTCGGCACCACGATGATTTTCTTGGCGGCTTTGCCGTCCATCCAGCGTTGGGCTTCCTCGCTGGCGAGGACTGCTTGCTCGATTGCCGATTTGTCGGCATCAATGGCGAATGCCATTTTGAAGCGCACTTTGCCGTTGAAAGACACCGGATATTCAAAAGAATCTTCCACGAGCAGACTTTCATCAGCCACTGGCCATGGCGCATAGGCTAGACTTTCGCTGTTGCCATACAT
>JBKECD010000192.1:0-12166 GCA_047974225.1 Mangrovibacterium sp. | reverse complement strand
GTCTATGCCATGTATGGGCATTCTGCCATCCGAGTGCTCGACCAGCAGCAGGGATTAGATATCGTCTTCAACTATGGGCTCTTCAGTTTTTCAGAGCCTAATTTCATCTATCGCTTCGCCAAAGGGCGCACCGATTATCTGCTTGGAGCGCAAAATTATGCGGGCTTTGCCCGCTCCTATCGGCAGCATGAGCGTTCGTTTGGCGAGCAAATATTAAATCTCACTGCCGATGAAAAACAAAGACTTTTTGACTTCCTACTGTGGAATGTGCAGCCCGAAAATGCCGAATATCGCTATAATTTTCTCTATGACAATTGCGCCACACGCGTGCGCGATGCTATTGAAAAATGCATCAGCGAGGAGGGGGGCGAAATCATCTATGGCGAAAAGATTGGCGAGCTTGACACTTTTCGCGACTTAGTGGATTATTATCAAGCAGTAGCTCCGTGGACAAACTTCGGCATTCACCTCCTGCTGGGAAGCCCCACCGACATTCAAGCTGGCATGCACGAGCAAATGTTTCTCCCCCCCTATCTCGAAGCGCAATATGCCCAAAGCACAGTGCGCCGAGGAAATGAAATCGCCCCGCTTTGCGAGCCAGCAAAGGTGATTTATCAAGCTCCCGAAACAAAAGCTCAGCCGTGGTGGATTCTCCACATGCCAAGCATTGTTTTCGTCTTGCTATTGCTATACTATATTATAGTATGCTTCCGCCAATGGTCGTTTCACAACATCCGATATGCAATGGACTATCCGTGGCTGATTCTCAATGGCGCAATTGGGGTGATTCTCGTGTGGTTTTTCTTCTGCTCGGAATTGCCCGCCATGCGGGCGAATTATAATTTACTGTGGGCGGAAGCACTCAACCTGCCTTTCGCCTTCATCTGGATGAAAAAGTCTTGGCGAAGCCGAACTCTTCGACTTTATTGGTTTGTGCCCGCCATCATGAGCATCGTTTTTCTGTTTATTGCGCCCTTTCTCCCTCAAGATTTTCCACTGCCCATCTATCTGCTGGTGGGGATTTCAGCTTTGCGAAGTTCATTTATTCTCTTTAAAACTCGAAGATAATCATGCGAAAAATCATTCTATTCCTGCTTTTCTTTTCATATGTAGCTTGCAGCGAAGCGCAAGAAATTAAGGTGGGTGCCGAGCGTGGCGAGCTCTATTTAGATGCGCTTGCAGGCAAGCGAGTGGGACTGGTGGCAAATCAAAGTTCACGTGTGGATTCATTGCACTTACTCGACTATCTGCTGGCAAACAACATTCAAGTGGTAAAGATATTCACTCCCGAACATGGCTTCCGTGGCGATGCCGATGCGGGCGAACTCATCAACGACCAAAAGGATGCGAAAACAGGACTGCCCATCATTTCACTCTACGGAAAAAACAAAAACCCCTCGGCAGCACAATTTCAAGATGTGGATGTGGTGGTCTTCGACATGCAAGATGTGGGGGTGCGATTCTACACCTACTATTGCACGATGTTTTATGTGATGCAGACTTGCGCCGAAACCAATAAACCGCTACTGGTGCTCGACCGCCCGAACCCAAACGGCGACTATGTGGCTGGTCCTATCCTCGATATGAAATATAAATCTTTCGTCGGACTACTGCCCATCCCCGTGGTGCACGGCTGCACCTTGGGCGAGCTGGCGATGATGATTAATGGCGAAAATTGGCTGGGAGAGAATTTGCACTGCGAGCTTTCAGTAGTGCCAGTGAAAAACTACACGCATCAAACTCGCTATTCGCTGCCCATAAAGCCCTCGCCTAATTTGCCCAATGATATTTCCATTCGGCTCTATCCCTCGTTGTGCTTCTTTGAAGCCACCACCATGAGCGTGGGGCGTGGCACCGACTTTCCCTTTCAAGTGGTGGGACACCCCGACTCCACCATGGGCGATTTTCAATTCACCCCTCGCAGCATCGTGGGCATGGACAAAAATCCAAAACTCAAAGATAAGCTCTGCTATGGCACGGATTATCGAAGCGAGTCGCTCGACCATCGCTTCACCCTCGAGCCTTTCATCAATTATTATCATCGTTTTGCCCAGCAAGCCGACTTTGTCGATCGAGAGAATTGGTTTCAGCTGCTCATCGGCAATGACCGCACGCTCAAGCAAATTGCCACTGGCGAAAGCTGGGAGCAAATCGAAGCATGCTGGCAAGAAGACTTACAACGCTACCTCGAAATGCGCAAAAAATATTTGATGTATCGAACTACACAATAATCAATTTCGCAGCATAGTTCACACCATTGAGATTAATGTGCACGATATACATGGCAGGCTTGAGAAAACTCCAATTAAACTCATAAGTGGATTGCGAAGCTTCCACCGAGCGCGTTGCTTCATAGATTTTAGCCCCCGTAATGCTGAAAAGCGATACACGTGCTTCACCCGTTTCGAGATTGGGAATCACCACATTCACCATCCCATCAGAGGAAACTGAAGGGAAGATACTCATCGCACTATGCTTAATGTTAATCGTAAAATCACCCTCAGCACCATCCTTACCATCCACTTGCAGATAATAGTGCACTCCATTTTCGAGCATGACAGCGGCTCGGGTGGCGAAGCCCGAAATTGTGTCGGCAGCATAGCGGAGTACAGGCGTGCCCGAGGCAGAGGTAAGCATTTCTTCGGCAGAATGCCCCGCCCAAAGGGCAAATTGATTGGCAATGCCATCGACAGTGATTTCTACATAGCCATTGTCGGGCGCCACAAGAGAGAACCACACCGAATTGTCAAGCGGATTGGATTCGCCCGAGGCGGGGGGACACCAATTATAGGACGCAGAACACGAGTTGGCAGCCGGATAAGGCTCGTCGGTTTCGATGCTAGCGCAGACATTGGTGAACGGACCATTGTCGCCCACACGGAGCCGAATGGCACTCGACACATTGTCATTCACAGGAGCCGACACACGCAGCAGCACAGAGTCTTTTGCTGAGCAATTACCGCTGGTGCCCGTTACTCGCACATAGGTTTCAAAGTTTCCCGCCTGCTGCCCCGCATCGGTGAGATGTAGTGTGAAGGCGTTTTTATTACTTTCCACTTCGAAATATTCCTCGGCATCCACCGAAAAATCATAGGCGTATGCCCCCTCTGCTTCGATAGTGAAATCGAAAAGCTCGCGGATGCAGAGCGATAAATCGACATCCATGCCCACCAACTGCACATCGAGCGCATCGCTCACTTCGACCACAAAAGTTTCCGTGTCTTCAAAGCCATCATCAGTCTGCACCCGACAAGTAATCTTGTAGCTATCCGGCTGAGTGAAAACCACCTTTGGCTTTGCCGAATTAGCATCCGTTCCTTCCACAAAAGCGTAGGTATTCGGGCTGATTGTCCACTCCTTCGACACATAACTTGCCAATGTTTTGGGCAAGAGTGTGATGGTCGAGCCCGTGCAGACAGGAAAAGGCACCAGCTCAAATTCTGCGGAAGGGGTGGCATAATAATCCAAACCATCAAGCTGGGTCAATCCCACGTCTTCTGGGGCGAGCCAATATTTCACTTGCTGCAAGTAGCTGCTATGATGATTCCACGAAAGCGAAAATTTCCCCCACAGCGAAATATTATCATTTCCACCATGGAGCTGCCCCACAATGCGGTGATTCTGGTCGAGAATAGGACTTCCCGACGAGCCCCCCTCATCAGCTCCAATCTCATAGGTCGATTGCCAGTGGGTGTCGGGGTCTGAATTTGTTTTATCTTCCCAATTGATGGTTTTAGCATATGACAGCAAGGGGTCGTTGTCAATCGAAATACACTTGGGCGTGCCCGCAGGATGGTGAATGACGCTGCCCGATTGAGGAATATCGCCCGAAGCATCCCAGCCAAGAAAGAAAGGTTCATAGGATTCAGGCGGTGTTTCTTTTAGTTCTAGTAAGGAAAAATCATTATAGCTAGAATTAGCTAAAAGCGTAGCGCCTGAAAGGGTTTGTTTTTTGGAAGCATCATCTGCGGAACAGGAGGAATTTTCATAATTGAAATAGGTGATTAAACTCTTCGCTTCAGAAGAAGTGGAGATACAGTGGTTGGCAGTAAGAAAATAAGGTGTGCCATCCATTTCGACATTATTAATCAGCGAGCCCGTGCAGAAATATTCATACAGACCTGAGCGATAAATCATGCGTGCCACCGCTCGTTTTTCATTCTGGAAATCATCGCCCGCATCGCAATTAATGCCCACACGAGCGGGCGAGGCTTTAGTTTCTACACTAAGATAACTTTTCGCCACAGCATCCACAATCACACCGCCTTGAAATTCGGCATCGAGCGGCTCGTTGTATTCCAAAACATAACTTCCGCCCTTGATTTCAGCAATGGCAAAACTGCCTCCATCGAGATTATTCATAAGGGTAAAAGCTCCGAGCACCACCGACTTGTCGGCATTATAGACAAAAAGCTCAGCGCCTTGCGGAATATCGAAAGTAGAAAGATAAAGGCTCATCGACACTGCTGTTTCACAGGAAAAGGGCAGCACCCACACGCCATAGCCCTCAACTTCGGAATAAGCGCCTGCTTCGCGGATATCAAGATTGACGGTTTCCACCACCCCGCATCTGTTTTTTACTCCTTCTTGCAGGTCAAGCGCCTTTAGTTTTTCGGCATCAATAGCGGAGAGCGTTCGGGCGGAGATGTTTTTCACTCGCAATGCCTTTGACTGCGAAGAGCGGGGAGTTCCTCCATGCTGTATCTGCGCATGAGCGGGCGAAACAAGGAGAAAAAACAATAGGAAAAGTAACGCAGGAAAACGAGAAAACGAGGGGAAATATCGACGTGTCATAATTTCTATACTATATAATACACTGCAAATATGCATTAAAATCGCAACAATTAAACAAAAAATCAACATATAGTGAGCTTTCTTCAACAAAAGAAAATTTTACTACCTTTGCCGCTCAACAATTTAATAGCAAGAAAATGGACGGAAAAGAATTTCATAAATACGCCACCAAGCACATGGGCATTAGCAGCTTGACCATGCACCGCTTCGATTCGCAATTTCAAAACAGCCTGACTCCCTACATTGTGGAGGAACGCCAGCTCAACGTAGCTTCGATGGATGTGTTCTCACGCCTGATGATGGATCGCATCATCTTCCTAGGCACTCCTGTGGATGATTATGTGGCAAATGTCATTCAGGCTCAATTGCTTTTCTTAGAATCGGCCGACCCTAATAAAGACATTCAAATTTATTTTAACACCCCCGGAGGTTCGGTCTATGCAGGGCTAGGCATCTATGACACGATGCAATATATCAACCCCGATGTGGCAACCATCTGCACTGGCATGGCTGCATCAATGGGAGCGGTGCTGCTCACCGCTGGAGCTAAAGGCAAACGCACCGCACTGCCCCACTCTCGTGTGATGATTCACCAACCGATGGGTGGTGCTCAAGGACAAGCTTCCGACATCGAAATCACCGCTCGTGAAATCATGAAGCTCAAGCGTGAGCTCTATGAAATCATCGCCCACCATTCGGGAAAAACAATCGAAGAAGTGGAGCGTGATTCCGACCGTGATTATTGGATGATTGCCGAAGAAGCAAAAGCCTACGGAATGATTGATGAAGTATTAGTGCGCAATAAATAATTATGGCAAAGAAAACAAAAGATAGATGTTCTTTCTGCGGAAGAGAACGTGATGAGGTGGGTGTGTTGATTGCTGGTGTCGATGGTTTTATCTGCAACTCTTGTGTGGATCAGGCTCACGGGCTACTCTTTGAGGAGTTTGAAGATGCTTCGGATTTCGACCTTGCAGAATTGAAACTCCTAAAGCCTATCGAGATTAAAGAATTTCTCGATACCTATGTGATTGGGCAAGATAAAGCCAAGAAAACCTTGGCAGTGGCGGTCTATAATCACTACAAACGATTGAAACACGGCGAACCGGATGCCGAAGATGTAGAAATCGAGAAATCAAATATCATCATGGTGGGGCAGACTGGAACGGGGAAAACCCTCTTGGCGAAAACCATCGCCAAGCTTCTGCATGTGCCTTTCACCATCGTGGATGCCACGGTGCTCACCGAAGCTGGATATGTGGGCGAGGACATTGAAAGCTTGCTTTCGAGATTGCTCCAAGCTTGCGACTTTGATGTGGAAGCTGCCGAGCGTGGCATTGTGTTTATTGATGAGATTGATAAGATTGCTCGCAAGGGCGACAATCCCTCCATCACTCGTGATGTGTCGGGCGAGGGCGTGCAACAAGGGCTGCTGAAACTCCTCGAAGGCTCGGTGATTAATGTGCCTCCGCATGGCGGGCGCAAGCACCCCGACCAAAAGATGATTCCGGTGAACACCAAAAATATTCTATTTATCTGCGGAGGTGCTTTCGATGGTATTGAGCGCAAAATTGCCAACCGCCTCAACACAAAAGTGGTGGGATATGGCGTGCAAAAGAAAAACGAAGGCATCGACCAAGGCAACTTCCTGCAATATGTGTCGCCCCAAGACTTGAAAAGTTTCGGACTGATTCCTGAAATCATCGGTCGTTTGCCCGTGCTCACCTATCTGGAGCCGCTCGATCGCCAAGCCTTGCGCAACATCCTCACCGAGCCTAAGAACTCCTTAGTGAAGCAATACACTCGATTGTTTGACATCGACGGCATCAAGCTGGAGTTTGAAGAAGAAACCCTTGAGTTTATCGTGGATATGGCGGTGGAATTTAAGCTCGGTGCACGTGGACTGCGCTCCATCTGCGAAAGCATTATGATTGACGCCATGTTTGAAATGCCTTCAACAAGGAAAAAAACATTGAAAATCACTCGTGCCTATGCCGAGGAGAAATTCAACGCCAATCACCAAAGGCAGATCAGCTAGAGAGCAAAAATCTTCCCCATAAAAAAGGACTGAATCCACATGGATTCAGTCCTTTTTTGGAAAAAACAGCATGAATACTTACCTCTGCAAATCTTTTTTTGAACGTTCCCATGTGTTTGCACAATTGGTCATGGACATGGTCGCGCAAAATATAGTCTTTGAACAATTGGTCATGGACATGGTCACGCAAAATATAGTCTTTGAACAATTGGTCATGGACATGGTCACGCAAAATATAGTCTTTGAACATTAGTGTATGATAGCCATTTTTTACACTTTGCCATTTGAAATGTTATTAATGTGCATAAAAACGTTTCATTCCTCCAGAATATCTTCCTACAACAAATCTAAACAACACTTTGGCTCTTCACCACAACACACTGAAAACCATCAGACAAGCCGCCTTGAAACTCAAAACAAGGGACAGATTAAAAGCGACTTGCCTGAAAATTTTGCATTCCCAATAATTTGGTTTACTTTTGACCCTAGATAAACGTTCTACGACATATTTCGATATAATCATATATCCGCATTAATTCAGCATTGGCAGATTCAACATTTTACTTCAAAACGAGAAAGCTCTTATTGCGTGAAGACAGGCCTTGTAGTCGGTGAGCATGCTCACCGATGAGTGATTTCGCATCACCGGTGGAAGTCTGAGCGTCGTGGCACTCAAATCCTGTATATTAGGGATTTTGCACAATTGAATTGATGCGGTTTTTTTATGCCTACTTTTTTCCTTACTTTTGTCTTTCAATTTGAGCTTTTTATCATGATGACAAATAACAAACGACAAATACTTATCACCACTGGAATCATTCTTTCCTTTGTGGCGCTTGCATTCATCTACTTCCTGCCTCAGCTGGAAGGCAAAAAACTTAGCGCCTCCGACAATGTTACTTGGCTAGGCATGTCGCAAGAAATCCGCGACCATCACGCTAAAACTGGCGAACGCACCCTCTGGACCAACAGCATGTTTGGCGGAATGCCTACCTATCTGATTTCAACGCACTATCCCGGGGAATTAATCGGAAAGGTGCAGGCGGCTTATTTTGCCATCGTGCCTGCTCCAGCGGGATATATCGCCCTCGGCTTTATCTGCTTTTTCATCATGTGTCTTTTGCTTCGTCTCAATCGGTGGACGGGCGTCATTGGTAGCCTCATGTGGGCGATGGCAAGCTATTTCTTCATCTTGATTGACACGGGACACTACTCCAAAATACATGCGCTCATGTATATGCCGCTCGTGGTGGGCGGAGTGATAAGCGCCTTTCAAAACCGCAAGCTCCTAGGAGCGTCAATAACTGGGCTCGGGCTTTCTTTTATGCTCAATGCCAATCACCCGCAAATGACCTACTATGTGGGACTGATGATTGTCTTCATCGGCATGGCCTATTTGGTGGATGCTATTCGACAAAAAACACTCCCCGACTTTGCCAAGGCTCTGGGGCTGCTCTTCGTGGCTTTGACTCTTGCCCTCGGTTCAAACTTTGCCCGACTAAGCACCACCATGGAATACGGGAAATATTCCACCCGTGGGCAATCCGAATTGCAAACAGATGATAAAAATAAAACTTCGGGGCTCGATAAAAATTATATCCTCGAATACAGCTACGACCTAGGCGAATCCATCACCTCATTCATTCCTCGATTTAAAGGTGGAGGCATGAGCGAAGATGTGGGCGAAAAATCTGAAAGCTTCGAGCTGCTCAAGCAGATGCAAGGCGCAGGGCAGGCTCGCCAAACAGTGAAGCACTTGCCCATGTATTGGGGCAGTCAGCCCATTTCCATGGCTCCTTTTTATTTCGGTGCCGTGGTGTTCTTCTTTTTCGTCTTGGGACTTTTCATCGTCGAAGGACGTAACAAATGGTGGATTGTGGGCATTGTGATTTTCACCTTCTTCCTTGCCTTGGGCAAAAACTTCATGTGGCTCAATGAGCCGTTGATTGATTATTTCCCGGGTTATAATAAATTCCGCGATGTGAAAAACGTGGTGTTCATTCAGCATTTTGCCATGGTGATGATGGCAGTGCTCGCCATGCGTGAGCTCATTGCGGGGAAAATTAGCAAAGACAAGCTGACGCAAAGCATCCTATATAGTTGGGGTATTTTGGCAGGTTTCTGCTTGCTTTTCATCCTGATTCCCGCTTTGGCAGGAAGTTTCAGCAGCCCCTCCGATGCCAACATACCCGCTCAGCAGCTGGTTGATGCCTTCATTGCCGACCGCAAAGCGATGCTCCGAGCCGATGCCTTCCACTCGCTTGTCTTTGTGAGCCTTGGCGCTGCCATTTCATGGCTCTATCTGAAAGAAAAGCTCCAAGCAAACTATGCTGTAGCAGCTCTCGCCGTGGTGGTGCTGATTGATTTATGGAGCTTCGACAAGAAATATCTCAACAACGATGATTTTATGCCTGCTCGCCGAGCTGAAAACCCCTACACGACAACCGCAGCCGACCAATTCATCTTGCAAGATAAAGACCCTAACTTCCGAGTGCTCAACCTCACGGTAAACCCATTCAATGATTCCTCGACTTCCTATTTTCACAAGTCGATTGGAGGATATCATGGCGCAAAAATGGAGCGCTATCAAGAGCTTTATCAGCATGTAACAAGTGGCGAGATGCAGCAAATCATCAATGGATTTCAATCGCCCGAGCAGCTCGACAGCTTCATTGCATCGGCAAGCACGCTCAACATGCTCAACACTCGATACTATATATACAATCAAAATGCCGAACCCATCGAAAACCCCTTTGCTTTGGGCAATGCTTGGTTTGTCGATGGCTTTGAAACAGTGGCTAACGCCAATGCCGAGATTGCTCGAGTGAAGAATTTCAACCCAAAAGAAGAAGCTATCGTAGATGAACGCTTTGCACACCTAATTCAAGGTGTAAAAGGGAATAATGCTCGCTTATCAAGCATCGAGATGACCGACTACGCCCCCAATCACCTGCAATATGCGGCGGAAGTGCATGATGGCACCGCCTTGGCTGTTTTCTCTGAAATCTATTATCCTGCTGGCTGGAATGCCTATATTGATGGAGAACTGGTGGAGCATCTGCGTGCCAACTATGTCCTTCGAGCCTTAGCAATTCCCGAAGGCAAGCACCACGTAGAATTTAAATTTGAGCCCCGAAGCTATGCTGTGGGAAATAAAATCGCTTTGGCAAGCTCCATACTATTAATATTAGGTGTCTTGGGAGCTTTTTTCTTCGAAACACGAAAAAGAAAACTCCGAAATAACAATTAAACACAGTGCCTTTTGCTCTCCCCTTGGTTGCTGAGTGGTTGCTGAGCGCAGCCGAAACTCAGTCGAAGCATGAGGGAGTTGGAGGGGGCTAAATACATACCATGAAGAAAAATAAACCCTCAGGCTTTCGCATTTTTCGCGCCTATTTCACTTCGACCATCAGCATCTCGCTGGTCTTGTTTCTGGTGGGCATCATGTCGCTGATTTTGCTTAATGCGAGTCGCTTGTCCGACTATGTGCAAGAGCACATCGGATTTACTCTCGTGCTGCAAGACAACGTCAATAATGCCGACGTGCTTCGGCTGCAAAAGCTGATCAGTGCAAGCAACTATGTGAAGGAAAGCACATATGTCGATAAGGAGCAAGCCGCCAAAAAACTTTCCGAAGAATTGGGGGAAAACTTTGTGCAATTCCTTGGCTTCAACCCCTTATTTTCATCGGTAGAATTAAAGCTTCATGCCGCCTATATGAACCCCGACAATCTGCTGATGATTGAAAAAGAGCTCTTGGAATATCCCGAAGTGAAAGATGTGTATTATCAGCGTGATTTGGTGGAAGTCATCACGCAAAACGTCAGCAAAGCGAGTCTATTTCTCTTGAGCTTCACTGCCTTGTTGCTATTTATTTTCACCGCATTAATCAACAACACCGTGCGCATCAGCATGCACAATCAGCGATTCTCCATCAACACCATGAAACTGGTGGGAGCAACTCATGCCTTTATCCGCAAGCCATTTATCCGTCAAGGATTTCTCTCAGGAATTATGGGAGCGCTGATTGCTATTGTGTTTATTTTGCTGACCTTATTGTCCTATCAAAACAATCTTGACGTCGCATTTCAAATCAACACGCTCGACAGCACCATCATCACCATTGCAATTATTTTTATCTTTGGCATTCTGATTGCCACAGCTTCTACGTTCTTTGCTGTCAATCGTTTCCTTCGCATGAAATACGAAGAATTATTCTAAAATACCTATCAATCATGAGTACAAAAAAAGACTTAGACAACAGTTCTCCCCTAGCTCTCGCTAAAGAAAACTATATCTTATTAGCAATAGGATTTGCCATCATCATCATCGGATTCTTGCTGATGATTGGCGGCAAAAGCGAAGACCCCTCGCAATTCAATCCTGAGATTTTCAGCTTCCGCCGAATCACCCTAGCCCCATTGGTGGTGCTTTTCGGCTTCCTCTTTGAAATCTATGCCATCATGAAACGCCCAAAACAAAAATAATGGATGCAATTCAAGCTTTTATCCTTGGAATCATCCAAGGGCTAACCGAATTTCTACCCGTAAGCTCAAGCGGACATATCGAAATCGGCAAACATCTGCTGGGTGTTGATATCTCAAGCATCGACGATGATATCGCATTTACTGTGGTGGTGCATGGCGCAACCGTGCTAAGCACCATTTGCGTGTTCTGGAAAGATATTTGGAAACTCCTGCAAGGCTTATTTCAATTTACGTGGAACGATGAAACAAAATATATTGCCAAGATTGCTATGAGCATGATTCCAATCGCAATCGTGGGCTTGTTCTTTAAAGACTATGTGGAAGAAATGTTTAGTGGTGGGCTGCTTTTGGTGGGCTGCTGCTTGATTTTCACCGCTGCGCTGCTCGCTTTCACCTATTATGCCAAGGCAAAAGATAAAGAAATCAGCTTCAAAGATGCTTTCATCATTGGAATAGCTCAGACAGTGGCAGTCTTGCCCGGTGTTTCGCGCTCAGGCTCGACAATTGCCACAGGATTGCTGCTCGGCAATAAGAAAACCGAAGTGGCGCGCTTTTCATTTCTCATGGTACTCGTGCCGATTTTGGGCGAAAACCTCTTAAGCGTACTCGATGGAGATCTTTCGAGCTCTTCCATCGGAGCGATACCGCTGATTGTGGGATTCATTGCTGCCTTCATCTCGGGATTGCTCGCCTGCAAGCTCATGATTAGCATTGTGAATAAAGGAAAACTTATTTACTTTGCCGCCTACTGTTTATTAGTGGGGGCGATTGCTGTTATTTTTGCTTAGTTACGTTTATTGCTTCGCTGTTTATTTGCCTGCGGCGTTTATTGCTTCGCTGTTTATTT
>JBKECD010000203.1:0-2021 GCA_047974225.1 Mangrovibacterium sp. | reverse complement strand
GCGAGCCAGACATGCATCATTGGTTTCATTGAGCTTGATGCGCAGCTCCGTTTGCACGAGTTGCGTCTGCGTTTCGTCGGACTACTGTGCGTGATAGGCCTCTCTATACTCGTTGTAGGCAGTCGGTTTTTGCTGGTAGATGTGGTGCAGCTTCAGCGGATTGAACGCCCAATTCAGTTGGCTGTGTTTCGAGAGATAGCCCACCTGATTATCATCCACCAACCACGAACCCTCCTTGTGGTGTGGAAGCACTTGCTCCGCTCCCAACGCACGAGGCATGAAGCGTTCCGCCTGTTTCAATTCCGCTTTCACTCGGCGATATTGCTCTTCCTTTCGCGCATCAAAAACAGGAGCAACGCCCCGTTGATAGGCTTGCTCCTCGATGGCTCGAAACTCCGCTTCAAAGCCATCAACATAGGACTTCAACTGCTCATAGCCTTTGGCATCGAAAGCCGGATGGGCAAAGTCTTCGCCAGAAGTTTTTGCAGCTCCGAGCTTTTGATGCGCCGAAGATTTTATAGCGGGCTTCGCAATATTGTCATTTTCGGGCGAAAGCGCTTTGGCTGAGGAAACGTCCGAAGCGGAAGTACTTTCCAATGCATCAAACAGGCTGGGCATCTGCATCTTTTGCTCCTCGAAGTGCGCACGAGCAGCGGCTCGTTTTTGTTGCTCCAGCCGTTTTAAAATCAGTTCCTCACGCCAGTCCAAAGGCGTGTGGTCTTCGGGTGAAGCGATGTTTTGCGTGGGTTTTGATTGATTTTCTTTCAGGCGAACAATCGCTTGCGGAATCGGCTTTTGCTTGGGCTTGGGCTTGCGTCGTTTCGGCTTTTGTGGCACGATTGGCTCGCCAAATAAATCATAGAGCGTGAGTGGTGGAGCTTCTTCTTTCGCTTTCGCTGGCTCTTGCTTTTCCACTTGTGGGACTGAGCTTATTTCCTCGAAAGTCGAAAAAGAAATGCTTTGATTTGCCAAGCTTGGCGCATACTTCTGATAAAGTTCAAGCTTGAGATATTGCGCCAAATCGGCGTCGAGCTTTTCGGCTAAATCCGAAGCCATGCCCTCAATTCCACCCTCGTGGGTGAAGATGATGGCTGGCTTTCCATAGGGGTCGGTGTCGATTTTCGATGCCGTGTGCACCACCTTTGAAAAGTCTTGAAAGAGGTTGTTGATGCTGATGCCGTTGGAGAGTTTCCGGCTTTCGATGAAATCTTTTTGTCGTGGCGAAAGTTCGTTTTGCTGCGTGTTCTTTTGCAAGATGATGAGGTCGGAACCCACTTCCGTGCCGGCAAAATCGGCAAACAAATTATTGGGCAATCGAATGGCTGAAACGATGTCGCTCACCGACATCAAGTATTCTCGAATGGACTTATTTTGCGCACTATTGAGCACCCCTTGCGAGGTGATGAAAGCAATGAGTCCGCCCTCACGAGCGGTCGCCACGCTTTTGACGAAAAAGTAATTGTGAATCGCTTTGGTGGAGAGGCGCACCGCCTCGTTTTTGTGTCTTGAAAGTGCCGGGTCGAACACTAGTGTGTTGCCAAAAGGAATGTTGGACGCCACCACATCGAAGCGATTATCCTGTGCGCTGCCGATAGTCTGATAGCCATCAATTGTGATTTCCGATTGGGGCTGCAAGTGCGAAAGAATCAGCCCTGTGATGCGGTCTTTCTCGATGCCCATTGCCTGTATTTGCGGAAAACTTTCAGCAAAAGAAGTGATGAAAGCCCCCACGCCAGCACTCGGGTCGAGCATCTGTTGTGGAATGATTTCATGCTTTTTTAGGGTGGACGCAAGCGCATCAATTATTGGCTGAGGAGTGTAGAAAGCGGTCAGTGTGGAGTTGTTCAGCAAAGCAAAATAGCGTTTGTAGTCCACTTCCGAAGCGGTGTTTTGTCTCATAAACGTGTGCAGCTCTTGCACCATCGGGTAGTGTTCTCGATCGGATTTGGCCCAATGCCTGATATCCTCCTCCTTTTGGGCTGTTTTTAAAATGGCAGATATTCCGCCGAAACCGCTTTATG
>JBKECD010000084.1:0-7600 GCA_047974225.1 Mangrovibacterium sp. | reverse complement strand
GTGGGCACATATTCCGTCCAGAGATTTCCTTGCACCCCAATCACTCGGTTGTGATATTGCGCATCAAGATCTTCGGGCACTGGGTCGAAGTTATACACCTTATGCAGCTCGGTTACCTGCGGAAAAGCCAAAGGCTCAATGCGTCCCCGCTCATGCGAGATATATCGGTCGAAATACATTCGATTTCTCAAGCACGAAATCACATTATTGCCACGCTCAGCAGCCTCCTTCGTTACATCCTTATGGTCGTGTCGCCAATGATAAACTGTTGCCGTTGTGCTCATATCCCCCTCTAAGATTTCATCCCATCCCGCAAGGTTCTTGCCCTTCGCATTAATCACTTGCTCCATTTCTTTCAGAAACCACGACTGCAATTCTTCCTCATCTTTCAATTTCAAATCCTTTATCATCTTTTGGCACGAAGCACTTTCCTTCCATTGTTTTTTCGGACATTCATCGCCACCAATGTGCATCAGTTGATAAGGAAACAAATCACACACCTCCTCAATCACATCCTTGGCAAACTGCACCGTCTTCGGATTAGACACATCGAGCACATCGTGTGCAATTCCCCAATACTGACGCACTTCATATGCTGATTTCACACCCAATTCCGGATAAGCATGCATGGCAGCAATCATATGCCCGGGCATGTCGATTTCAGGAATAATGTCGATGCCCAAGTTGGCAGCATAAGCCACCACTTCTTTGATTTGCTCTTGGGTGTAGAAACCTCCATAAGGTTCTTCTGTGGTGGGGCAATCGAAGATATTCGGTTTCCAGCCCACTTGCGTACCTTGGCGAATCGAACCTTTTTCGGTCAGTAGCGGATATTTCTTAATCTCAATGCGCCACCCTTGGTCGTCGGTCAGATGCCAATGAAACTTATTCAACTTGTGAAAAGCCATGCGGTCGAGGGTCTTTTTCACATAGTCGATGCCTTGGAAATGCCGTGCCTCATCGAGCATAAACCCTCGGTGGCTGAATCGAGGCTTATCATCAATGCTCACGAGCGGAATTTGGTTTCCCTCCTTCAACTGCTCCAAGCTTGCCAAGGCATATTGGCGAGCCACCGAAGTGGCATAGGAAATTTTCACTCCTTTCTTGGAAACCTCCAATTGATATTGCTCCTTTTCCAAAGACTTATCTTCCACAAAAGACACCTTGGGCGCTCCGTCGAAGTGATACACCCCTGCATGAACAGTCATTTGATTAGGTTCAGGAATGACATGCACCGCATGAACGGTCGAATCCGACGTGCCACAGCTCAACAAGGCTGCACACATCGTAAATGCTACAAATAATTTTCTCATATACGTTTAATTTTGATTTGATTTCTATTAAAACTAAAGTTCCCCTTTATATGTTTTCGCCCAATCCTTCACTAATTCTTTGGAAGTTCGGTCATCAGCAGGGAAATTCGGACTATATAATAAGGTCTCCTTGCGCAGCACCAATTTGCCATCCTTCACAAAGCCCTCCCCTCTTTCGCTCAGGTGCTCCACCATTCGCTCACGCCATTTTTTCAATTCCTTCGACTTGTTTTGGACTTGATTATGCTGCTCGCCAACATCGGTCTTTAGGTGAAACAATTGCTCTTCACCCGTTCTGAAAAACCAAATATACTTCCACTCGCCATCGGTGAGTGCACACCAATAATTCTCTGGTCGATAAGTCGTGGCATGCTCCAAATCAATATAATCACGCCACTTCGTTTTGGGATTTTTCAGCAGCGAAAGCACCGACATTCCATCCATCTCCTCGGGGATTGGCTCACCCGCAGCATCTAGGAATGTGGGCAAGAAATCACGCAACTCCACCACCTGACTCACACGTTGCCCACTAGCCGAGGCTTTGCTTGATGCAGGACTTTTTACAATAAAAGGCACATGCGATGAGCCTTCATAGGCATATGTTTTTCGCCAATGGTGATGGTCGCCCATCATATCGCCATGGTCTGAAGTGAAGCAAATAAGCGTATTGTCATACATCCCCTTATCTTTCAAGGCTTGAATAATCTCGCCCACCATTTCATCAATAAAAGAAATGCTCGCATAATAATGTCGGCGACTTTCCACAGCGTGCTCCACGCCAAAATCACCAAAGGCAGCATCTTTCCCCCCATTAATTTGCGCAAACTCCTCATCCCAATCACCGAGGAAAGGAGCAGGAATATCCACCTCATCATATAAATCGAGGAAACGCTGCGGAGGGTCGTAAGGACTGTGCGGACGAGCAAAAGAAACTTTCAGAAAGAGCGGATTATCTTGCTCATAATTGCGAATCAACTCAGCGGCAGTGCGCCCAGTCCAATAAGTCGGGTGCAGTTTTTCATCGAGCGCATAGCTTGCCGAAGCATGCTCATTCCAGCCGATGCCTGTTTTGTCGGGGTCTTCGCCGGGCGCATTCAGCTTAAACCAATCTCGATAATCGCTCACAAAACCATCCTGCTCCACACGCCCACTTTCATCCACCAGCGTGCCATGAAAACCATGCAGAGCTTTCTGCGGAAACCAATGCATTTTGCCAATGCCGAAGGTATAGTATCCCGCTTGGCGAAGCATGGCAGGCATTTCATATTTGTATTGACGCGCCACTTTTCCATAGCCCAGCATGCCATGATGCCAAGGCGACATGCCAGTGAGCAATCCTGCCCGAGCGGGCGTACAGCTAGGCACGGAAGAATAGGCGTTAGTGAACACAGCTCCTTGGCGAGCCAACTCATCAATGTGAGGGGAAATGACCGCCTGATTGCCCATGCATCCGAGGGCATCAGCTCGCTGCTGGTCGGTCATGATGAAAATAATATGCGGTTGTTTTTCTTTTTCGGCAGCTTGAATCCCCAAAGCAAGGGTCAAGCAAAGAAATAATACGGATGTTTTCATATGAATTTGTTTTTCAGATTGCCTACAAAGAAAGCAAATGTATACTTGTATTGCAATTTCCGCTTCCTCTTTTTGCTTTTTGTTTTATTGCATCCTACATTTGCCCCATGAATTACCCATGGAATCACCACAGAAGATATAACGACTTCCCCACCCACTTCAAGCAAATGTTTGACGGTCAGCGTGTGCAGAAAGTGTCGATTGATGCAGGCTTCACCTGCCCCAACCGTGATGGCAAATTAGCAAAAAATGGCTGTGCCTATTGCAACAACAAGACTTTCAAGCCCGATTATTGTCGAATTGAAGAAACAATCACCGAACAAGTGGAAAAAGGCATTCAGTTCTTCACTCAGAAATATCAGTCGATGCAATTCCTAGGCTATTTCCAAGCCTACACCAACACCTATGCGAGCCTCGATGTCCTCCGCCAGAAATATGAAGAAGCCTTACAGCATGAAAAAATCATCGGACTGGTCATTGGCACTCGCCCCGACTGCCTAGCGTCCGAGCTGCTCGACTATCTCGAAGAACTGGCGCAACACTATTATATCATGGTGGAGTTTGGCATCGAATCGACCAACGACCGCACCCTTCAGCGCATCAACCGAGGGCATGACTATGCCACCGCCGTGCGAGCCATCGAGGAAACCACCAAGCGAGGCATTCACAATTGCGGACATTTAATTCTCGGCTTGCCCGGAGAAACACGGAAAGATTTTCTGAACCAAGCCTGCGAAATCTCAAAACTTCCGATAGAAAACATTAAGCTCCACCAGCTGCAAATCCACCGTGGCACACAGCTAGCGAAAGACTACGCCAACAATCCCGATGAGTTTAACCTGTTTTCGCTGGAAGACTATTTAGAACTTTGCGTGGATTATCTCGAATTGCTCCACCCCCGCATCATTGTCGAGCGTTTCATCAGCCAATCGCCCAAAGACATGCTCATTGCCCCGAAATGGGGAGTGAAGAACTTTGAGTTTGTGGCAAAGCTGGAAAAACGCTTGGAGGAACGAGATACATGGCAAGGAAAACACTTTGAATTATGAATTATGAGTTATGAGTTATGAGTTGGGCAAGGGTGCAGTAACAGGTAAATCGCTTTTAAACTAAAAATATAAACGCCAAGGCAGAAAGTCGCTAAGGCAGGAAGGTTTTCTGTAATTTTAAGGAGTCGAAGCATTGCGCTCTTCTTTACTTGCAATTGTTTTCCTTTGTGTCTTTGCGCCTTTGCGTTTATTTGTTCCTGCAACAATAAAAAGTTTAAAAGCGATTTACCGGGGTGCAGCAATCACTATTTTGCGAATTGTAAATTATGAGTTATGAATTCTGCATTGCGCAGCCTAACTCATAACTCATAACTCATAACTCATAACTCCTTCCTATCTTTGCAGCGCCGACCACCCTATCGCTGCTCCCATTGCGGAGGAGAGGAAAGTCCGGGCAACACAGAGCACTGTGCTTCCTAACGGGAAGATGGGCGAAAGCCTATTGACAACGCAGAAGAAAATAACCGCCCAAGGCATGCCTTGGGTAAGGGTGAGAAGGTGGGGCAAGAGCCCACCAGTTTCAAGGGCGACCTTGAAAGCTGTGCGTACACAGGTTGCAAGATCATGTATATCGTGGTTGATGCTTTCGAGCATCAGCAGGGCTGCTCGCCCTGTATCACTGTCACGAGGGGTAGATTGCTAGAGCACAATAGTGATATTGTGCGTAGATAAATGATGGGGGCTTTCTTCGGAAAGTACAGAACCCGGCTTATCGGTTGGCGCTTTTTAAAACACGAGCATGCTCATGATGAGCATGCTCGTGTTTGTTTTTGAGATGTGATTTGCAAGGCAAGAATTAAGTCCCCCTTAAAAAATCCTTCGATTATAGGGGACTTTATTAAACATCTCAGATTTTTAATATGGACTTAGAAAAAGAATATTCAAAAAACACCGACTTAGAGCACCGGAAAAAAGTTCGCTCAGTTTTTCACCCCTCAACCGATTGCCGACTTAATGTCAGATTGGCTGCTTGGAAATAAAAACTGCGAACTCATTCTTGAGCCCGCCTTCGGACTGGGCATATTCACCCGAACACTCCTGAATAAAAAACCCAATCTTACGATAAAAGGATTTGATATCGACGAACGTATTTTCAAAGAAGCCAAAACACATTTCAGCTCGCTTCCCAATATTTCACTAAACCTTGAGGATTACATGTTTAATGATTGGAAAAATAAATACGACGGCATTATCTGCAACCCTCCTTATTTCAAATTTCACGATTACGACAATAAACAAGTCATACAAGAAGTGGAAAGTAGATTGAAATTCAAGTTCAACGGGTTCACTAATTTATACCCCCTTTTTCTGCTGAAATCAATCTACCAATTAAATCCCGAAGGCAGAGCTGCATACATTATTCCTTCAGAGTTCTTAAACTCTGATTATGGGAAATTAATCAAAGACTATCTTCTAAAAACAAAAACATTACGACACCTATTCGTTGTCGACTTCAAAGAAAATGTTTTTGACGACGCAATGACAACCGCATCCATCCTTCTTTTGGCAAATGACCGCCATAATTCTGAAATCCATTTTTCAACAATCAACTCAAAAGCCGATTTGCAACAAATCAAAAGCTATATTGATTCATATCCCAAAATCAAAGGAGAGTTTTCATTTAATACCAAAGATTTAGACCCACAAATAAAATGGCGCAAATATTATCAAACGCAAAACTCCTGCAATTACAACAACCTTGTTCCATTCTCCACATACGCCAAAGTCGTGCGAGGAATTGCCACTGGCGCAAATGACTACTTTACTTTTAAACCCTCCAAAGCAAAAAAATTCAACATCCCAAAATCGAATTTACTGCCATGCATCTGCAAATCCAAGGATGTAAAAAGTCATTTTTTTACCGCTAAAGACTTCGACGACCTCATCCAGAAAGATGAATTAAGCTATCTTTTCAACGGACTACACACACCGAATGAAGAAGTTGAAAACTACATCAAAAAAGGGGTGCAAGAGGAAATAAACACGAAATTTTTAACCAAAAGCAGAAAACCTTGGTATGCTTTAGAGAAACGCCCTCCTGCTCCCATTTGGGTTTCCGTGTTTAATCGAAATGGCATTAAATTCATTCGAAATGAAGCGAACATTTCCAATCTCACCACCTTTCACTGCGTCTATCCGACAGACTCCAACCTATTTTCAAAGATTCGTATCGACCTGCTGTTCGCCTATCTACTAACAGACGTTTCAAAAGATATTTTCAATGACAACAGACGAGAATATGGAAATGGACTAAAGAAATTCGAGCCAAACGACTTAAACAAATCTCAGATGCTCGACCTGTCAATTTTACCTCAATCGAAAGTGGAGAGAGTCTTAGAACTGTATCGCAATTACCGACAATCCGAAAATGAAAAATACATCGCTGAGATTGACCTGATATTCCGAAATGAATATGCCAACAATTAAAGAGGACTTCTAAAAGTTAGCTACTAACACTCTTTGCCAAAAAAATCCCCCTCAACACATCGCAGCATTGAGGGGGATTAATTTTACTCCATTTCAGCCCCCACCTGCTTATTAAGCCTTTGCGTCTTTCTGATTTTCATCCGCACATTATGGCTGCGGATGATGCTGCCCACAGCTTCACCAAAAGCAGCATAATCGGCGATATCGGCATAGTTAATCGCATTCAGATAGCCCACAATCTCGCGATTAATGATTTGCACCAGCTCGGCTTTCAGCGTGGTAGCATTTGCTAAGCTCACTTGCTGATTGCGGAAATCACGATAGTCGGCATAGCTCGCCACGAAATTGGCATGCGCTGTTTTCAAAATGTCAAATAGCGTACTCACATTCATAATCACGGGCAGCAAGACACTCTTGCCAGGCTGCTCCAAATCAGCTATCAGCGAGCCGACATAGGAGCTGCAAATCAACTGCCGACCAGCAAGTCGGATTTCCTTTTCATAAGGCTTCATCACCTCCAGCAACTGCTTGGCAACAGTAGCGGTTGAACCACTAGGCAAAGCGGCCGATGCGGAAATGTAGCTGTAGAAATTGCTAAAAGCGGTTTTCATTTCCACAAGACACTGCCGAGAGTTTGAGCGCACCTGCACTTCCATGATTGCACTATTGAGCGCCACTCGCTTGTCTTCACCCTTGGCGATTGCCGCCAAGAAGAGTTCACTAGCATCAGCTCCAAGCAAAGATTTTTTGCCGAAGATCGACAACGCCAAGGTGTCCATTTCACCCACTTGCGTGTCTGAGTTTACATTTAAAATTTTTGTCGTCATATCTATTACGTTTTAAAAGTGAATCCCATTCCAACTATGACCAGAGAAATGAGAGAAATAAATTAATTACGAAAGAATGAGTGATTGCAATCGGATGTCCTTTCATATATACATATATAAGTGCGACCTACTTTTTGCACTTTTTGGAGAACTTTTTTTCTTAAAAAAACCTAACAGCAAGCTAATCGCCTTATTATGAAGCTTCTTTTAAATCTCATGACCGCTTGTCTGATTTTAGGAAAGGACATTTCGAATCGAATAACTGTCTTCCGGATTTGGGGAAAGGACATTTTGAATCGAATAACTGTCTTCCTGATTTTGGGGAAAGAAGATTTTGAATAGCATAACTGCCTTCCTGATTTTGGGAAAGGGGATTTTGAATTGCATAACTGCCTTCCTGATTTTAGGAAAG
>JBKECD010000008.1:0-2321 GCA_047974225.1 Mangrovibacterium sp. | reverse complement strand
TTTAGACACTTCGGGAAAGACAAGGTCGAAATGGACTTTGGCATACTTGCTATTGCCTTTAATCTAAAAAAGCTGCATAAAAGAATGCAGCTTGGGCTAAAAACTATGCTAAAATCATTTTTTGTGGCATTCTTTGAGCTAAAACCTCATTTGCAGAGATTGAAAATTGAAAAATACAACCTTCAGTTCTTAAGTCTAAATTTAATCGCCGCTTAAAAATTAAAGAGGATGTCCGTTTTTGGACACCCTCCATTAAAACCCGGGGTAAGGATTACCCCCCAGCCCCTAAGCCCTGAAAGGGCGACATATAACAGCACAGGCATTTATGCCTGTGAATGCATACGAAAACCAATGACCGAATCCAATAACAAACGAATAGCCAAAAACACGTTGATGTTATACATCAGGATGTTTTTTGTGATTGGACTAAATCTCTACACCTCGCGGCTGATTTTAGATGCGCTTGGGGTGAGTGATTTCGGACTGTATGGCATTGTCGGGGGAATTGTAACGATGATGTCGTTTCTAAACAATTCCCTTGCAGGAGCTACGCAGCGATTCCTGACCTTTGAACTCGGTAAAAAAGATTACGACAAGCTCAAACAAGTATTTAATGCCAGCTTCTTCAATCATGCACTGATTGGATTGGCGGTGTTGGTGCTTGGCGAAACGGTCGGACTGTGGTTTGTCAATCACAAACTAAACATTCCCGAAGGGCGAATGCTCGCTGCCAATGTGGTGTTTCAGGTTTCGTTGCTCACCGCCTGTGTCAATTTCCTAAAAGTACCTTTCACGGGCTCTATCATAGCCCACGAGCGCATGGGGATCTTCTCGATAGTGTCTATTGGGGAAGTGCTGATTAAAACGGGTTTGATTGTGATCTTGTCGTTCATCACTGCCGATAGGCTGATTGTGTATTCCTTTTTCCTTTTCGGACTATCATGTTTGGTGCTGCTTGTGCTTTGGTGGGCTTGTCGCCGCAACTTTTCGGAATGTCGAGACATATCCTTTCGTCAATATAAGTTTGTTGATGCTAAGCCGATGCTATATTTCTCCGGATGGGATTTATATGGGAATTTTAGTTTTGTGGCACGCAATGAAGGGATGAATGTATTGCTAAACATCTTCTTCGGCACACTGATGAACGCTTCTGTTTCGATTGCTAATCGGGTAGAATCTGCCATTTCGGGATTTGCCCAAAACTTTCTGACGGCGGTGCAACCGCAAATCGTGAAGCAATACGCCGAAGGGAAATTTGAAGAGATGCAGGTACTGGTGAGAAACTCGGCTATGTTTGCCGCAGTGCTACTGTCTGCCGTAGCCTTGCCTGTCATCTTATATACCGACTATATACTTGGTCTTTGGCTCGTTGAAGTGCCTGAATATACTGCACAGTTTTGTCAGATTGTGTTGGTGGGGGAAATTACACGTGTGATGTTCACTCCTTTGCTGCAAATATTTTACGCCACAGGAGATATAAAAAAGATGAGTTTTGTATTGGGTACAATCTTATTGCTGACTTTACCAATTAACTATCTGCTATTGCTATACTATAAGAATCCAATATTGGTGTTGATTATCAATGCAAGTTCCTACTTATTCCGCGGAATAGCTGGGTTGTATCTCTTGAAAATGAAGCATTCAGGATTTGAGGTTAGAAAGTATATTTATATCGGACTGTTGAAGCCGGGAATTATCGCTGCGATGGCTTTGGGTGTTGCTTTTGTCGTGAAATGTCATTTGTTTGTTGAAGATTCATTTGCTGGACTGGTTGTGATTTGTGTGATATTGACAACTCTAATCGCAGCGCTTACGTATTTCTTTGGGATAGACAAAGAAATGAGAAATAAGGTAAATCACTATGTTGGAGATAAACTCAACATTGGAAAATGAAATCAAACAAGTTCCACTATAGTTTCAAGCTGCCGATATCTAACTCTAAGAAGAGAAATCAATCTTAAAGCAACTTTTTTATCTGTTATCCTATTGAAATTAAATAGGCTGGAAGTGATCGAGGACTTAAATCAAGATTGGTGGCAGAAGTATTACATCAGAAGTTTCCGAATGACTGCAATAAAGAAATATCTATTAAAACCGTATTTAATACCATCCTTTTTATGGAGAAAAATGAAAGCAAAATGAGAGGAGCAATCAAGGCGATATATAATATGCCTGCGTTTAATTGGGTGTTATCGCCGCTGAAGGCTTGTTATGATTTTTATCGCTATCGCATGATTAGCGATAGACAGTTTATACGCAAGCGCTACAAAAAGATCTTAGGAAGATACCCAGACTTAGATAATCCTCAATTATTTACCGAG
>JBKECD010000118.1:0-3263 GCA_047974225.1 Mangrovibacterium sp. | reverse complement strand
TCGCCAGCTTCAACAAATCGAGCCACCTCCTTGCCCATCTCTTTAAAGTCGGTGGTAATGACCGAAATACCATTCTTAATATATTTCTTCATAGGCGTTTCATTATAGGAGAGCACGCCGACATCTTCGCCAAGCTCCAAGCCTTCCTCAGCGCACTGGTCGAGCAGCACCGAGAGCATACGATCGCTCACCGAGAGATACAACACTCCCTTTTTCACCTGCAAATTTTTAGAATGCCTAATCACCCGATGGGCAATGTCGTGATCCTTGCAGAAAGTTTCAAACATGGTGATACTCACCTGCGGGTGGTCGGTAAATTCAGGATAAATATAAACAAACTCCTCATAGGCGGTGTAAATATCTAGGTCAGAAGCCAATGCATTATACAATCCCGCCCCAAAGGACTGATAGACAGTGGAACATTCGGCAGGACAATGCACATTCCAGTCGATAGCCAAGAGCTTTTCGGGGGGCAATTTCTTCATCACTTCCGCCATGCGAGGATGGTCGAAACTCATCACCACATAGGTGGAATACTTGCCTATTGATTCATCAATAACCCGCGCAAAGGAGTCCATATTATAATGATGAAATTGCAAATCGACCCCCACATTTTCGGGCAGATTTTTGATGAATGATGCATAGAGCACCTCCTTATAGGCTTTGAAAGTGTCGAGAAAAAGTAGCACTTTAGTGTTGGCATGTGCCACAAAATAGCCTCGATTGGGCACCGACACAATGAGCCCACGGTTTTTCAATTCAGCATAAGCTTTAAAAACGGTGTCGCGCGAAAGCGAGCATTCTTTAATGAGATAATTCACCGAGGGGAGCAAATCGCCCTCCTGCAAGTCGCGGTTTGAAATTGCCTCCGACACGGCATCAACTAATTGAATATACTTCAATTTGGTCGATTTAGCGTCGGTGGTAAATTGAAATTTGTTCATGCTTTAATGGTTTTGGATGTTTGTTAGAATGCGAAGGTAGCAAAAAACAGCACGGAGCAAAAGCTCATTAAGGCTTTCTGCTTATTTTTTATTATTGTCATTTTTGCTGCTGAACATAGATTCTTCTTCGGAAAGCTTCGGGAGGCTTCAGTTGAGGCTTGGGGGGTTACCCAAAGACCAAAATAAAGCAAAGTTGGGCTTTGGGGGTTTGCCCAAAGACCAAAATAAAGCAAAGTTGGGCTTTGGGAGTTTGCCCAAAGACCAAAATAAAACAAAGTTGAGCTTTGGGAGTTTGCCCAAAGACCAAAATAAAGCAAAGTTGGGCTTTGGGGGTCTTAAGTTGAGCTTTGGGAGTTTGCCCGAAGCCCAAAATGAGAACAAGAGGAGTGAATTGTTAGGTATTTGTAAAAAAACAGTGAAAATATTTTTGTGAAATCCAAAAGCTTTCTACATTTGCAGAACACAACGGAACGGATAAAACAATTCAATATGTATTTTTTAGGATTCGACATAGGTAGTTCATCGGTGAAAGTGGCATTGCTCGAGGGCGAAACAGGAAACTGTATCGCTTCGGCATTCCACCCCAAGCAAGAGATGAAAATGATTGCTCACCAATCAGGCTGGGCAGAACAAGAGCCCGAACAATGGTGGGCGGCTCTCAAAAATGCACTCGCCGAAGTGCTCGCCGAGGCGAAAATCGACAAAACGAAAATCGAAGCTATCGGTATTTCTTATCAGATGCACGGTTTGGTGTGTGTAGATAAAAACCAAGAGGTGCTTCGACCTTCTATTATATGGTGCGACAGTCGCGCCACAGGCATTGGCGAAAAGGCGTTTCGGGATTTGGGCGAAGAACTTTGTCTGAACCACCTGTTGAACTCGCCTGGCAACTTCACCGCCTCGAAACTCAAGTGGGTGAAGGATAATGAGCCTGAACTTTTCAGCAAAATAGATAAAATCATGCTCCCCGGCGACTATATCGCAATGCGATTGAGCGGACAGGTGCAAACCACTATCGGCGACCTTTCGGAAGGGATGCTGTGGGATTTCAAAGAAAACCGACCAGCGCAATTCTTGCTAGATTATTATGGCTTCGATGCGAGCATCTTGCCCGAAATCGTTGATACCTTCTCGGTGCACACCACCTTGTCTTCGGCAGCAGCCAAAGAATTAGGATTGCACGAGGGTATCAAAATCAGCTATCGCGCAGGCGACCAGCCCAACAATGCGCTTTCGCTCAATGTGCTTCAACCGGGCGAAATTGCCACCACAGCAGGCACTTCAGGCGTGGTGTATGGCGTGAGCAGCGAGGTGAAATATGATTCGCAATCTCGGGTGAATACTTTCGCCCATGTGAATCACTCGGCAGATGCGGCTCGTTTGGGCGTGTTGCTTTGCATCAACGGCACGGGGATTCAAAATTCGTGGTTGCGCAACCAGCTTCTGAATGGCAGCGTGAGCTATGAACAGATGAATGAACTGGCAGCACAAGCACCAATCGGCTCGGGCGGCATCTCGGTGCTTCCTTTCGGGAATGGGGCAGAACGTGTGCTGGGCAATCAAAAACTAGGTTCGAGCTTCTCGGGCATCGACTTCAACCAACATTCCACCGCACACATCTGTCGAGCCGTGCAAGAGGGCATTGTCTTTTCTTTTAAATATGGCATGGACATCATGAAAGACATGGGTATTGATGCGAAAGTGATTCGTGCGGGAAAGGCGAATATGTTCCTTAGTCCGATTTTCCGCGAAACACTCGCTGGTATTTCGGGCGCAACCATCGAGCTATATAACACCGATGGTGCAATGGGTGCAGCACGAGGAGCGGCACTAGGTTCGGGATACTATGCTTCAGAAAAAGAAGCTTTCGAAGGATTGAAAAAACTCGAAATCATCGAGCCGAACACCGCAAATGCAGAAGCCTATGCAGAAGCCTATGCGAAATGGAAGAAGGCTATGGATTATGGGTTCTTGAGAAATCAATTTTTAAAATAAAATATTATGACCGTTGTTAAAGGAAACAAAGAGTATTTTAATACTATTGGTAAAATCCAATATGAAGGACCATCATCAAAAAATCCATTGGCATTCAAATGGTATGATGAAAACCGCATTGTGGCGGGCAAAACATTGAAAGAGCATTTGCGCTATGCAATTGCTTATTGGCACACGTTCTGCGACCAAGGGGGCGATCCTTTCGGTGGTGGCACACAAAACTTGCCTTGGCTTGTGGGCAACGACCGTATGGATGTGGCGAAACAAAAAATGGATGCTGCATTCGAGTTTATCACTAAGATTGGCGCGCCTTTCTATTGCTTC
>JBKECD010000175.1:0-31387 GCA_047974225.1 Mangrovibacterium sp. | reverse complement strand
TTTCAAAAAGCACAACTGAAGAGCCTGGGCTTGATTTGGTGAGCTATAATGTGCAAGGATTTTTCGGAGCTTCCAAAGGAACGGTCAAGCAGCAAGTGCTTCGAGTGGTAGAGTTTTTGGAAACGCAGGAAGCTGACGTTATCTGCTTGCAAGAGGCCAGTTATGCTGGGCGAATTTATAGTGATTGGAAAGAGGAGTTTCGGGGCAAGAAGCTTCCGAAGTATGGCATCACCAAAGGAGGGCAAGTGATCATGTCGAACTATCGCATCATCAATAGTAAGAAACAAGATTTTGAGGGTACGGGCAATAATTTCATGTATGCTGATCTGCTCATTGAGGGCGATACGGTGCGCGTGTATAACTGCCACTTGCAAAGTTATGCCTTTACGAATCGAGATATTGGGCTGCTAGATTCTATTCATGTGGAGGAGCGGTCGGTCTTGGTGAAAGATGCTGAATTATATATGGGGAAGCTCAAAAAGGGCTTCATCAAGCGAACCGAGCAAGCGAAAGTGTTGCGTCAATCCATTGACGACAGTCCTTATCGGGTGATTGTGTGCGGTGATTTCAACGACACGCCAGTTTCTTATTCCTATCGCACCATTATTGGGAAAGATTTGTCGGATGCTTTTACAGAATCGGGCAGCGGCACTGGCAATAGCTATCGCGGTCGGTTGCCTTCATTTCGGATTGACTATATTTTCTATGATGATGCATTTAAAGCCTATAATTTCAAGACGGTTGATGTGGAATATTCCGACCACTATCCGATTAAATGCCGATTGATCAAACAACAAGATTAAAAACCACAAACATGATTGTATCTTCAAATTCAAGAAGCTTTTTACAGGAAAAAAGCACCTTAGTTTTAAATGGAAAAATCATCGACCTGACTAGCCCCAAAGTGATGGGGATATTAAATGTAGGACCTGATTCTTTTTTCGATGGCGGACAATATCTGAATGAAGAAAATATCACTACGCATGTGCATCAGATGGTGAATGAGGGAGTTGATGTGATTGATATCGGCGCAGTCTCTACTCGCCCCGGAGCTGCTCAGCCCTCCTGCAAGGAAGAACTCAAGCGGCTGCTTCCTGCGGTGAAGTTGGTGCGTGGACTATATCCTGAGATCCCAATTTCAATTGACACCTACCGCTCGTGGGTGGTGCAGCGTGTGGTGGATGAAGTGGGCGAAGTGATTGTGAATGACATTTCTGGGGGAAGCTTTGATGAGCAAATGTATCAGACAGTGGCTAAGCTTGGAGTTCCTTATATCTTGATGCATCTGGTAGGAACGGATAATAATCATATTCATAAAACTCCTGAATATAATGATCTGATTAAGGATATTTTCAAGTTTTTTTCTGAGCGAGTGCGTAAGCTCCATCAATTGGGTGTGAAAGATGTGATTCTCGACCCTGGCTTTGGCTTTGGCAAAACACTCGATAATAATTATGAATTGCTAAATCGCTTGGATGCTTTCAAAGTGTTTCAACTGCCAATGTTGGTTGGTGTCAGCAGAAAATCTATGTTCTACAAGTTGTTGGAAACAACCCCTGAGAATAGTCTGGCAGCAACCATATCGGCTAACACCCTCGCTTTGCTAGGAGGAGCAAATATTCTTCGGGTGCACGATGTGAAGGAAGCAGTGCACTGCGTGAAGATTTTCAACAAACTCAAAGAGATTTCCAAATGACATCACTGTTCATCTCCATACGTTTTTTCGACCTCCTCGACATCTTCTTGGTTGCTTGTTTGCTTTACTACATGTATAAGTTGATAAAAGGCACTGTGGCATTTAATATTTTCATCGGACTTTTCTTGCTTGCCGTGTCTTGGGTAGTCATCAAATCGCTTCACATGGAGCTGATGGAAAATATCTTGGGGCAATTCTTAGGGGTCGGAGTTATTGCCTTGATTATTGTGTTTCAACAGGAGATTCGCCGATTCTTATTGCTCCTAGGCAGCCATGAACGCATGCAGCGTTTTTTTAGCACCGATAAACTTTTTAAGCGAGAAGAAGACGACCGACTGGTTACCAATCGGCAGATCCGAATGCTTGTTGATGCTTGTCTAAATATGGGACAAACAAAGACGGGGGCTTTAATTGTGATTGGTAAAGGCACAATGCTCGGAGATATTATCAAGACGGGCGAAGTGCTCAACGCACGTATATCTGATAGCTTAATCGAAACGGTCTTCTTTAAGAACTCGCCCCTGCATGATGGCGCAATGATTATTATTGGCAATCGGATTGCTGCCGCTCGATGTATTCTGCCAGTTACTAAGCGACATAACATTAATCCGAACCTCGGACTTCGACATCGAGCTGCCATTGGCATCACCGAAGAGAGCGATGCGATTGCTATCATCGTGTCGGAGGAGCGGGGCAAGATTTCTTTTTGCCAAGGAGGAGAACTCAAATTAGATATCAACGGACTTAAGCTCACCACAATTCTTGAAGAGGTGATGCACACAAATAATAAAGACGAAAAACAGGAGGAAAAATCATGAATCGAATTTGTAAATTATTTCAGATAGAATATCCCATCATTCAAGGTGGAATGGTGTGGTGTAGTGGCTGGGAATTAGCCGCAGCGGTGAGTAATTGCGGAGGACTGGGGCTTTTGGGCGCTGGCTCAATGCATCCTGAAACACTGCGAGAACACATTCAGAAAACAAAAGTGGCAACATTAAAGCCTTTTGGGGTGAATGTTCCCTTATTCTATCCTCAATTGGAGGAAATCATGCAAATTATTGTGGACGAAAAAGTGCCTATTGTATTTACTTCCGCTGGCAGTCCGAAAGCATGGACGGGGTGGTTGCACGAGCGAGGAATAACTGTGGCACATGTGGTGTCGAGTGCTTTCTTTGCACGCAAGTGCGAAGATGCAGGAGTCGATGCTATTGTGGCGGAAGGTTTTGAAGCTGGCGGACACAACGGACGTGAGGAAACCACTACCCTCACACTCATTCCAACGGTGCGCCAAGCCACTTCACTTCCCTTGATGGCTGCCGGAGGAATTGGCAATGGCGAAAGCATGTATGCCGCTATGGCACTTGGCGCCGATGGTGTGCAAGTGGGTTCTCGATTTGCCATCACTCAGGAGTCGTCGGCTCATGAAGATTTCAAAAAGCTTGTTGTCGGATTGAAAGAGGGCGACACGCAACTAAGCTTGAAGCAACTTTCACCTGTTCGCTTGATTAAAAATGAATTTTTCAATCGAGTGAACGAAGCGGAGCTTCGGGGCGCATCGAAAGAAGAATTGCAAGAGATATTAGGCAAAAGACGCTCGAAGCTAGGCATCTTCGAGGGCGACTTAAAAGAAGGCGAGCTTGAGATTGGTCAGAATGCTGCCTATTTCACCGATATCCCCTCGGTGGCTGAAGTGTTTCAGCAGATGATTGCAGGATTTCAGCAAGCGCAAACTCGGATGCAAGCAGAAAAAATACTTGGCTAGCCTCTTCCGCAGAGCGCAAGCGCTGATGAAGAAGCTAGGTGGCTGAATGAAACTTGGAGCGCTCGAATTCGAGCACCTCCAAGTTTTTTATTTCTTGCCCCTCGATTTCAAATCGGATGGCGGTACATACTTTGTGATAGCCTTTATTGCCCGCAGCTCCGGGATTGATGTGAAGCAGGTTCAGTCGCTTATCAAACATCACCTTTAGAATGTGCGAATGTCCGCAGATAAAAAGCTTCGGAGGTGCTTCAGCTAAATATCGGCGCACGCGCGAATCATAGCGCCCCGGATATCCGCCGATGTGTGTCATCAGCACATCGACCTGCTCGCAATCAAAGCGCAAGTTTTCGGGAAACATGCGGCGGAGCTCATGCCCATCAATATTGCCATAGACAGCACGAAGAGGCTTAAATGCGGCAAGCTCATCGGCAAGCTCGGCGGTGCCGATATCGCCGGCATGCCAGATTTCATCGACCGCTTCAAAGAAGCGATAGACTCGTGGGCTCATCATGCCGTGGGTGTCGGAAAGAAGTCCTATTTTCATAATAAAAGCCCCTTCCATTTCCCCCTAGGGGGAGGGAAAAGGCACTGGGTTTATATGTTATTAAAATCTGAGGTTCTACCCTCCCCCTAGGGGGAGATGGAGGGAGCTCTCATTTCAATTGTATTTGGCAAGCCTTGCTTAAAGCTTGAATTTCGACATTGGTGCTGTCAAACACAAGTGCCTCTTCAGCAAAAATATAGGCTTCTTTAAATTTTGTCTTCGCCAATTTTATTTGGGCGGAATATTCCTTATCCTTGCGATGCGATTTACCAGTGATGATTTGCTGTTCTGCTTCACTGAGCGCTTGCAGTCCCTCTTGATAAGACTTGACACCATCCTTAAGCAAGATGTTGGACATAGTGATTGTCAGTTTAGAATTAGGAAAATTACCCACCTGATTGGTGATTAAATTTTCAGCGTCATCTACTCTTCCTGCCTTCATCAAGGAGTTGTATTGATAGATGATAGCATTCTCTACATTATATCCCTGACTGATGGAGAGAGCAAAACGTGTGGCGGCATCTTCGTATTTTTCTTTCGAATAAGCATAAACAGCGGCTTTATATTGCCACTTCGCAATATTTTCGGGGTCGATTTGCTTCACCTCGTCCACTTTCCCAATTGCAATCAACGACTCACATTTCCCTTGCAAGCACTCAGCAACATTAGTCTGCAACGAGATAGCATAGTCATACATATCAATTGCTTTTTCGAATTGTTCTGCCTTTTGAGCAGCCCATGCCGCATTGAAATAATCATCTCCGCTGATGCTGTTTTCTTTTGCTCCTTTGAAAGCTTGCTGATAGAGATTATGAGCAAGCTCATAATTTTTTTCTTGCAATGCCGCTTGAGCTTGCTCAAGCTTAGAAGTGTTATCTTGCGCCCCAAGGCTCTGCACGATAAAGAGGAATGATATGAAAAGTATGGCTCTATTCATGTTGTTTTATTGTCGATTAAAGTCGCAAAAGTAATCATTTATGAAAACAAAAAAAGGCGAACTAATAAGTCCGCCTTTTTTTTCGATTACTTTTTAGAAGTTCCCTTAAGATTACATTGCTGCTTTACAAGCTTCCATGTATTTCTTCGCATTTGCATTTGCTGCATCAACCGCCAATGCATCTTCGAAGATTGCCACAGCTTCTTTCATTTTTGCTTTTGAATCTGCCAATGCTTTTTTGTATTGGTCATCTTCGGTGGTGAATGTGCCCGCAGCCACGGCATTGTTAGCGTCGGTGAGGATGCTCACCCCTGCTTTATAGGCTGCCACCCCGTCTTTATAAATCACATCAGAATATTTTTTGCTAGCCTTTGAATTTGGATATTTCTCTGCTGCTGCTTTGATAGCTGCCTCTGCTTCATCTCCTTTTTTCAATTTCAGCAATGAGTTGTATTGATACAAAGCCGAGTTGTCTCCGTTGAAGTTCAACTCCACAGCCTTTCCGAAGTAAGTCGCTGAGTTCGTATAATCTTTCGCTTTATAAGCTGTTGCCGCTGCTTGGTAAGCCCATTTGCCAGCATTGTCAGCATCCACAGTCATTGCTTCGTCATATTTGCCCAAAGAAACCAAGGAACGAGCTGCGCCTTCTTTTGAGTTATCTACTTTTGCGCCTCCTTTGATTGCTTCTTTGTAATACTTCACAGCTGCATCAAAGTGCTCTGATCTTTCTGCTGCATCGGCTGCATAGAAATAATAGTCGGCTTGAATTTCCATGTCGCCTGGATTGCTCAATGCTTTATCAAACATGGTGTAGGCAGTTGCAAAATCTTTTGCGCTATAAGCTTCCAATCCTTTGTTGTAGGCGTCTGCCCCGCCATCTTGAGCGAATGCTGCCGTGCTTCCCAATAATAGGGTTAATCCGAATAAAAATCTTTTCATCTTTTGTCTATTCTTTTTTAGTTTAATTTTCTTTGAGTGCCAAAAATAATAATTATATGCTTTCTATGAAAATTATTGGCACTTTTTTAATGCCGAAGTTCCTGAGTGCATGCAGGGCTGTTCACTAGCGCAGCCACTTAGGCACTAGGAACTTCGCACTTCGCACTGAGAACTACTTCACTTTCAACTTCTCCCCTGTCGCTTCCACAATTGCTCGCAGCCACCATTCAGGATAGCCGGGGAAGTCGGGATAAGCGGCATAGCCTGTTTCGGTGCGGAGGAATTGTCCGTTTTCCTCTTTCTTCACATTGCCGTCCATATACTTTATTAATAGGTATTGGAAAAGTTGTTCCCATTGGGCGGTCATGCTGTTGGCTTCGTTCACCGAATAAGTGCTGAGGAACTCGCGAGCTCGCTCCTCCCCTTTTTCCTCGTATATCTTTTTTGCTGCTGCATCAATAGCGGAAGTGAAGTCGATAAATCGAGCTTCGATTTCGGCTTGCTTGGTGCGCACATCTTTAATCATGTCGGAATAGCGAAGATAGGCGAAGTTGGAAACCTTGGTGAATATCCAAAAGGCAGAACTTGGCGAATAAGTCAGCATGTCGCCATTGCCCACACGGAAGCATTCGGGGATTTGGGTGATGGCGGAATACATGGGTGCATAGCAAGTGCTATATGTATCATCCACGCCAAACCAAAGAATGCCACCGATGGCATCGGGCAGCCATGAGCGTGATTGACTCACAAAGCTGAAGGCTGTTTGTTGGGTGGAAGTGGCTCGCTCGTGGCAATATTTCACCGAATCGACCTCCCACGTCATGTTGCGCCAGCGATAAGGCAAGGCATAAGGGCCAGCGCCGATGTCTTGTGTCATATCGAGCGACGTGCCTTCGTAGTGGTCGCGCATGAGCTCCATCACATCTTTCACCGATAGCTTCGCATCGGGTTTAATCCACAGCGGCAAGCGATTGGTGGCAAAGCCATGTTTGTCATATTCGATTTTTCCTTCGGCATAAGCTTCGTGGCTTTTCATGCCTGCTTTCACTCGATTGAATGCGGCATAAACACGGGCATCGCAGAAGCGAGCTGCACCGAAGTCCACTGGGGCATAAACATCTGAAAAGCTGAAATCTTTTTTGTTTCCTTTAAACCAGCCTTTGCCCTCGGCAAAGGACATCACATCTTTGGAATAGAGGCAATTTTCGCTGTCATTCCATGGAATGGTGGTGATGCGTGCTTGATTGGCATGCCCTGAAATATATCCTTCGGGCACTCGTCGAGCCACCCACACAGCTCCTTTTTCGCCCTCGCCTTTGCCAATCATTTCGAGTATCCACACTTCGTCTTTATCCGAGAGCGAAAAGGACTCGCCCGAGCTGTAATAGCCATGCTCCGCCACGAGGGTAGTCATAATTTCGATGGCTTCACGAGCGGTTTTAGCTCGTTGAAGAGTTACGTAAATCAGGCTACCATAGTCCATGATTGCACCCTCTTGCGAGCCGAGTTCTTTTCTTCCGCCGAAGGTGGTTTCCGCAATAGCGAGCTGATGTTCATTCATGTTGCCCACCACGCTAAAGGTGTGCGCCACTTCGGGGATTTCTCCGAGATATTTCCCGGTGTCCCACTCATATATTTTACGCATTGTGCCAGCGGCATGGTCGGCAGCGGGCTGATAATAAAGCTCGCCATAGAGTCCGTGCGAGTCAGCGGCATAGGTAATCATCGTAGAGCCATCTTTGGAAGCTCCTTTGGTGATGAGAAAGTTGGTGCATGCAATGGCTTGGTGAATAAAGCACAATGCGATGAGGATTAAAGTTAGTTTTTTCATATTTTATAATTTTCGGTCTTCTTTCAAAAAGAGTTCATAGATTTCTTTCCATGTTTTTTTATAGAGTACAGTGTTTACGTCAGAAAGCTGTGTAAATGTTTGAGAAGAGTAGAATAGATTCGTTGCTTCGTCTTCATTCAAATCGCAATCAAGGATTAATTGTTCCAATAAAGGTTCGCATATTTCAGAAACTTCAAATTCGATATCTACCCCATTTTCAAGATACTGAAGCATCAATAAAGAATCTGCGGTGCAGAAACAAATCTGATGAGTAGGTTCTTCTCTTGACAACATAGAGAGAAATTTTTCTCTTGAAATTTTTCCCAGTATATAGTTATCAATATTTCTCGAAATCTTATCATCTGCCACCGGTCCTTCCACAATATCATAGCTGTGAGTAGGAATAGGAGAATCTAATCGCCTATTCAAAGTAACAAAGTCCAGCCAGTCTTCATCATAATTTTCAAATTGAAGCACTTTATACAAACCATTATTGAAAGCTGACTCATAAAAATTGAATTTCGTTACCACACCTTTTTTTTGGTACTTTCTTCCCATCCGAATTGCCCACGCCTCAGCTTGTTCTTTTATCTTTGTGACATAGAATCCTCTGCCAAAATCTTTATTTGGCTCACATTTTTGTAAATCAATCTTTGCAATTTCCGTGTAACTTCCATGATATACTATCATCACAAATACCCTCCATTGTTTCGGCACACTTGTGCAATATCTCGAATTGCCCAATAAGGATTATCGGTGTGCAAAGCCCACCAGCATTCTTGCAAATAGTTCATGCCTCCAAATTTTTTAAGGTAGAAATAGGCTTCTTGAATGTTTCCCATCTTATATCCTGATGCGAATTTAGGAATGATGAATGAAATGAAACTGATTTTATCGCGAGTTTCTTTGCTTAATCGTTTTTGTGCCATGTCATATAAATTAAAAGGCTGTAAGCCTTTGCCGTAAAGGCTTACAGCTTACAGCCTAAAATTCTAAACTACCAAATCAGCGCTCTTTTTTCTTCTTCCAGCCACATGGCATCGCCCTCTTTGATGCCGAAGGCGTCATAAAATGTGGGGATATTGCTCAGCGCACCATTCACGCGGAAGCGACCAAGCGAGTGCACATCGACATTCGTGAGGCGGATTTTCTCTTCCTCGCGGATGTTTTGCGCCCAAAGTCTGGCATAGGAGAGATAAAATCTTTGCGTTGGGTTGAAACCATCAATTAAGGGTTCGTTGCCCGAAAGTGCCATTTGCAGCGCATCATAAGAAATATATAATCCCCCCAAGTCAGCAATATTTTCGCCCAATGAAAGCTCGCCATTGGCGAAGATGGTGTCATTTCCTTGCACCGACACCACGAAGCTGTCGAATTGTTTCACTAAGATATCGGCTTTAGCCGTAAATTTCTCGGCATCTTCGGCAGTCCACCACTCATTGAGGTTTCCTTTTTCATCATATAGACGACCACGGTCGTCGAAGCCATGTGTGATTTCATGACCAATCACCACACCGATACCGCCATAGTTAATCGCATCATCGCCATTCATATAGAAGAACGGGGGTTGAAGAATGGCGGCGGGGAAAACAATCTCGTTGGCTGTCGGACTGTAATAAGCATTCACCGTCTGCGGAGTCATGTGCCATTCTTTTTTGTTCACCGGCTGATTGATTTCGCTCAGCATGTCGTTGTAATAAAACTCTGAAAGGTTTGCCATGTTTTGGGCGTGTGAATTGGTGATTTCCAAGGCTGAATAATCTTTCCACTCATCAGGATATCCCACTTTCACCACAATGGCATCGAGTTTCACGAGGGCTTTTTCTTTTGTTTCCTCGCTCATCCAATCGAGCTGCTTGATGCGGTTGCCCAAGGCTGCACGAAGGTTTTCCACCAATCCCACCATGCGTGTTTTGGCTTCCTCGGGGAAGAATTTTTCCACATAAATTTGTCCCACTCCTTCGCCAAGCTGACCGCTTGTGGCGCTTTGAATGCGCTTCCATCGTGGACGTTGTGCTTTTTGTCCCTTCAATGTTTTGCCGAAAAACTCAAAGCTGAGTTCATTCCATGCCTTTGGTCCATAGTCTGTTAAGTCGGTGAGAGTGTTGTATTCCAGATAAGTTTTCCAATCTTCTAAAGAAACTTTATTGGCTAGTTTTTCCATTCCGAGGAAGAAATCGGGCTGACCGACCACAAATTCCTCGGCGGCTTGCAGACCGGCTTTTTCAAAGAAGCTGTTCAGCTCTAGGCTTGGCGCAAGCTTGCTGAATTGCGTCAAGTCCATGCGATTATAGGTCTTGAAAGGGTCTCTTCGGTCGAGCATGCTCATTTGAAACTCAGCCATTTGATGCTCAATGTCATAGATTGTTTCCGATTTGGTGATTGCCACATCGGGGTCTTCGCCTGCAAGGCGGAAGATGCCAGCCACAAATTGGCGATATTTCGCTTGAATTTCTTGTGATTTCTCATCCGTTTTGAGGTAATAATCACGGTCGGGCATGCTGATTCCCGATTGCGAAACATAGAGCACCTGCATTTCTGAATTTTTCAGGTCGGCGCCAGTGCCGATGCGGAAGAAGGGGTTGTCATAGCTTCTCGCCCACTGCCCCATGAGCTGGAAGAGTTCTTTTTTTGATTTCAGGGCATCCACCTGCTCCAGTTGCTTTAGCACAGGCTGCATGCCGGCGGCTTCAATCGCCACAGTGTCCATCCCAGCTTTATAGAAATCCGAGATTTTCTTTTCGATAGAACCTGCGGGATAGTCTTTTTCGGCTAGCTCGGTGAAGATTTCTTTGAGCTGCAAGTCGGCGAGGTCGGCGAGCTTGTCGAACGAGCCGAAGCGGCTTTTTTCGTCGGGCATTGGGTTGTTTCGTTTCCAACCTCCGTTGGCATATTCATCGAAATCCGCCGCTGGCGAAATCGAAATATCCATATCGGCAGGGTCGAGGTCGGGAGTCTTTGTTGTTGGCGAGCTGCATGCAGCCACCGAAGTGAGCAAAACCATTAGGCTTGCTGTTTTCCAATTTTGTTTCATGTTGTTTTTTTTTTAAACTTGTGGGCAAAGATAAAAAACTTTGTGCATGAAAGCAAAGAAGCCCACACTCCGAAAAGTGCGAGCCTCATATCAGCATGAAAAAGAATTTATTCTTCGGCATCACCATCATCATCATTACCGCCTTTATCGCTTCTTTCCTTAATAATTTGGTTGGCTCGATTGATGATTAGGGCTATTTCGCCAGCGAAAGCGCTATAGGTTTCAGCATCCACCACCACTTGGGCTCTGAGATAGGTAACTAGCTTGTTGTTAATCACATTCATCACCTTAGGCTTAATGTTCGATGCGCTTAGCATTTGTTGGCTCACCCGCATTTTGCCCACATAGTTAGCATATTCTTTGATGAAATTCTCATGTGCTTCCACCAGTGCGTTATATAGCTTTTGGGCATACAAGATGACGGGGAGCACCGATTGAATCTCTTCCTGCTTGAGTTCGTCCATCAAGGAATTGAAAAGCCCCGTTTGCGCGTCATATGACTTGGTGGTGCTTGAAAGTCCGTATTTATCCAGGATTTTATAAATGGCTTCCACTGCTGGGTATTGCGATGCTTCGGTGAGTGGCAAGTTTCCCTTGATGAAGGTGAAAAAATCCTTAAACGCCTTGTCGCGTGCGGTATCAAATGTTTTAAGTCGAGAGAGCACTTTTTCGCGCTCTAGCGCCTCGGTGAGGTCGTGGGTTACCTGAAAAAGTTCATCCACAATGCCTTTCAGCGATGTGTCTTCAGCCAGTGCCGGAGCATTGGCATAGCTTTCGAGCATGTTCGTAGCATATCCGTCGAGCTCGGCATTGCGAACTTTGCCTGATAGCTTCATAATGGTTAATGTTTCCATAATAATTTGTTTTGAGATGTATTTCTTTTTTTTTCTGTTTTTTCTTGCGATAAGCTTTGGGGGTCTTAAGTTGGGCTTTGGGAGTTTGCCCAAACGCCAACTTGACTTCAAATTGGGCTTTGGGAGTTTGCCCAAACGCCGACTTGACTTCAAGTTGGGCTTTGGGGATATGCCCAAACATCAACTTGACTTCAAGTTGGGCTTTGGGAGTCTTAAGTTGGACTTTGGGAATATGCCCAAAGAGAAAATCAACTTAAAATCAGACTTTCACGATATAAAATTAAAGGGAGGAAGCAATTATTTGAATTGCGAGAATAGAGAAAAAAGGACGAACACGCCTTTGCTTTCATCAATTGGCTGTTTTCAGCATAAAATTGATTCATAATTATAAATATTTTCATTAGTGATGCGACAAAGATAATACCTTTTTTGCTATCAGCAAGAAATACAGCAAAATAAAAAAACGCAAAACAACTAAGCTTTTTAATCTTAGTTGTTTTGCGTTTTTCATTTCTGCTGAAATCCTATCGTCTTGTCTAAGGTCTATCGCCTAGGGCATCAGCCATTTATCGAGCCACTCCTTAAACACTCTTTGCCACAGGATGCTATTTTGCGCCTGCACCACCCAATGCGATTCCTCGGGGAAGTAGAGGAATTGCGCCGGAATGTCTTGCAGCACAGCGGCATTAAATGCGCCCATGCTTTGGGTGTAGGGAATGCGGAAGTCCTTAGCTCCGGTGATGACTAGGATTGGAGTGTCCCACTTTGCCACAAATTTGTGGGGCGAAAAACCATAGGAACGCTGCGCTGCCTTGTTTGATTTGTCCCAATAGGCGCCACCGATGTCCCAGTTTTCAAACCACATTTCTTCGGTGGTTACATACATTTGCTCGAAATTGAAAATTCCGCAATGCGAAATAAACGCCTTGAAACGCCCTTCATGATGACCAGCTAAGTAATTGACCGAGAAGCCCCCATAGCTAGCTCCCACAGCTCCCAAGCGGTTTTCATCCACAAAGGGTTCTTTCGCCACCGCATCAATTGCCGACAGATAGTCTTGAATATTCAAGCCGCCATAGTCCTTGCTGATTTGCTCCAGCCACTCCATGCCGAAACCGGGCAGCCCTCGCCTATTTGGCGCCACAACGATATATCCATTCGCCGCCATTTGCTGAAAGTTCCAGCGATATGACCAAAATTGGCTCACAGTGCCTTGCGGTCCGCCTTGGCAATAAAGTAAGGCGGGATATTTCTTGTTAGGGTCGAAATGTGGCGGATAAATCACCCACACAAGCATGTCTTTATTATCGACCGTTTTCACCCATCGCTCCTCGACTTTTCCCATCGTGAGTTGCGCATGAAGTTTGTCGTTGATGTGCGTGATAGCTTCATCCTTGCCCGTTTCTTCGTCCACCAAATAAAGCTCGGCAGGCTGCGACATCGAAACCTTTTCGGCGAGCAATTTTCCCCCCTCCGCTAGGAAGACACTATGATAATCATGCACCCCTTTGGTGAGCTGTGTGATGGTTGAAGTTGCCACATCGAGTCGGAAAATTTCCTCAGTTCCACGCTCATTGCTGATGAAGTAAATCCTTTTGCTATCCTTGCTCCAACTGAGGTTGGCGGCATTTTGCTCCCATTGAGCCGAATGGTTCACCACCTCGCCAGTTTGGTTGTTTCTCACCATCAGGCGTGTTTGGTCGGCTTCATAACCATCACGCTCCATGCTCGTCCATGCCAGATATTTTCCATCGGGCGAGAAGCTCGGCGCACTATCATATCCCCCATTTGTGGGAGTGATATTGGCGGTTTTTCCTGTCGAGCGGTCATATTCATAGAGGTCGGTGTTAGTGCTTTCCGAATAGGCTTTCCCCTTGAGTTTCTTGCAGGAATAGACAATTCGCTTCGAGTCGGCACTCCAATCAAATTGCTCTGAGCCACCGAAAGGACGGTTTGGTGCGTCAAACTTTTCACCCTCTAAAATATCTTTTCCAGCAGCAATTCGTCCGTTTTCAATCGCTGCAATGAAAATATGGTTGTAGGTGTAATCATGCCACGCATCCCAATGTCGATACATGAGGTCGTCGGTCAGCACCGCCTCAGCCTTAGGTAAATCAGGGAAGAGGTCGTTCACTGTTTGGTCGAGCTTCACTTGTTGAACATAAGCAACTGCACGAGAGTCGGGTGAATACTTAAATCCGATGACTCCCCCGCAAATATCGCTTATTTTCGTAGGGTTCGTTCCATCGGGATTCATCTCCCAGATTTGCCCCTCACGAATGAACGCAATCTTCGAGCCATCAGGCTTCCACGTGGCTTCGCTCTCATTTTCCGCCGTGTTGGTGAGTCGTTTAGTTTCTCCGCTCGCCAAGTCCACGGCATATAAATCACGATAGCCTTTATTTTCTTCGATGTTATAAAAAGTTGAGGCATAGAGAGCTGTCGAGCCATCGGGCGAAAGCGCCACATTGCCGAGCCTTCCGAACGACCACATCACTTCGGGGGTCATCACATCCGAGGTGAGTTTGATTTCCTTTGGGGTGAAGCCCGTCTGTTCATTTTCCATTTGATTTGGATTTGTGCACGCCGCTAGCATGGCTAGTGCAGTGCTGAGGATTAAAGGTTTGTTCATATTTCTGGATTGTTGGATTTTTAGATATTGGATTGTTGGATTGTTGGACGGTCTAGAAATCTAACATCTAACAATCTAAGTAATAATCTAAACGCAAAAGCGATAATTCACCGAGAGCATAAATGATTTACGGTCGCCAATCACGCCCCCTTCCGAGCGGAGCATCCAGCGTTTGTTAAACTGATATTGGCAGCCGATTGTGCCATTCCATGCCGCTTTAAGCTGGCGGTCGAATTGATATTCGATGACTCCAGCGGCTTCCCAATTTTCTAGTCGGTTCATCAACTCAGGAAGAGCGGTTTTGTTCACCATTTCTTGCTGAATGACGCCCAAGCCGTCATACCATGTGTTATAGTTAGCCACCACTTCATTTCGTTTTTCCACCATCGAGGCTGGAATTAAGGTGTTGAGCGGAATTGAGCCATGCGAGAGTGCGCCGCCCATGCTTCCACGCATGGTGCCCACCCAGATGCCGAAGTTTTTTTCGGGCTTACGCTTGTTTTGAAACACATGTCCGAGCCGCATACCTATTATATTAGTCCGCAGCGCCTGTTCGAGCAAATCGGGCTTGCTCCACGTCCAATTCACATCCATGGTGAAGAACAGCGGACCGACACCTCCTGCCACCATCGCCCCAAAGCCGTTAATAGCAATGTTTTGCTTCACATTGGCAGTCATGTTGATGGGCAGTGTGGGGATTTCGCTGTAGTTTGGAAAAGACAAATGACTGATGTTAATATCGGTGCTCGAATGCCCGAAACCAAAGAGTCCATAGACATTCAGAAAGGGAAACACCCATAAATCAGGGCGCACCGTGGTGGTTGAAGCGATGTTGTTATTGTCGCCAAACTTGATGAACTCAGCATCTTGGAGCGCAATGGCATTGCCGGCAGCCGATTGAAATCCGAGTTCAAAATCGGAAATCACAATGTGCTGCTTCATGTTCATGGTGTTGAGCATGATGCCTGCCGGATATTGCACATCATAGCCATTCTGATAGGCTTGCGTCCCCAAGATGGGAAATGTGTGTTTATATTCATGGTTTTTCAGGCTGTCGGCATAGGCTTTTTGTGCTGTGGACTTTTCTTGCGCCTGCCCAGCGATTGAAATCGCAAAGACACACCCCAAAAGGAATATTCGGTTTGCTTGTTTCATAATCTATTGTTTGGTTAATACAATCTTTTGTTTTTCATCGTCATGCCGAAGCGAAAGACTCAGTTCGTCGTCTTTCATCATGCCTAGTCCATTCCAAACTTTGCCATCACTCATCGTAAATTTCACTTCATAGAGCCCCTCTAAATCCGAGGGCTCAAGAGTGGCAATCACTTGCTGTGCTTCATAGCCCAACTTCTCTGAATTGAGAATAATGAGTGTATTATCTTTTAGCTCCACAATGTATTTTTCGCTGTAATAGATGATTTTATTTCTGCTTGCAATAGCGGGCAGAGTGCGCACTGGCTGAGTGTTTTGCGCCATCTGTTTCTTCGGCTGCGGAAGCTTTTTGAGCTCTTTCATCGCATCGGCAATAGCCTCAGCATAGCCATTGACAAAGTCCTTCGACACCCCTGTTCCTTCATTCTGCCACACCACATCGCCCATGCAATCAATCAGTTTCACATTCACCTTCGAGCGAAACATGTTATTTTCCTTCTCCACCGACACTTGCAATTCCTCGCAAAACCGCTCCGCATCGGTACTTTTGTTGAAAGTCGATTTGATTCCCTTCTCTAGAAGAATTTTTTGCACCGCCGAGCTGGTTTGATAAGGATTCAATCCCTCGCCAATGCTCGGAAATGAAGTCGGGATATAAACTTGGGTGTATGTGGACTGGGCAATTGCTGCGCCATAAACTCCTAGCAACAATAGGATTACTAAGGTTTTTTGAAATAAGTTCTTCATATGAATGTTTTTATTTTTCTGTTATTAACTTTGCAAGCAAATTTTACAAGTGCCAAATTTAATGAAAAAAGGAATACTAATTGCCAATCTGGGCTCAATAGATGCATGCGAAAAGAAAGTTTTAGCCGAATTTCTCCACCAATTCCTGATGGATGAACGAGTAATCGACCTCCGCTTTTGGAAGCGATGGTTGCTGGTGAACTTGATTATTGTGCCCTTTCGCACGCCCAAGTCGCTGAAAGAATATCGCAAGCTTTTCACTTCGGAAGGCTCTCCCCTATTGCTTCATAGCCATCGGCTTGCCACGGCAGTGCAAGCTGAATTAGGCGAAGATTATGCCGTAGAACTCGCCATGCGCTATGGAAATCCTTCGATTGAAAGCGCTTTAGCGAAGCTAAAGACTCAAGGAGTGGATGAAATCGTGGTTTTTCCTTTGTTTCCGCAATATGCCTCTGCCACAGTTGGCTCGGTGCATCAAGAGGTGATGCGCATTGTTTCTTCATGGCATGTGATTCCTTCGCTTCGCTTCGTTAGTTCGTTTTATGATAATCCGATATTCTTAAAATGTCAAGCCGACAGCATTCAATCAGCCTTGAAAAACCAGCCCAATTCTCACCTTGTATTGAGTTATCATGGCATCCCCGAAAGACATGTCAAGCTGAGTAAATCATGCGGGTTAGGTGGCGAAGATGTCAAAAGCATTAATTACAATTATCAGTCGGCGTGTTTTCATCACTCTCAACTCTTAGCTGAACGACTTCAGCTCGATGATTCTCAACTCGCCACTTGCTTCCAAAGTCGATTGGGGAAAGACCCATGGATTCAACCCTACACTTCGGAAACTATTGTTAAGCTTGCAAGAAGAGGAGCGAAGAATGTCATAGTCTGTGCGCCATCCTTTGTGGCAGATTGCCTCGAAACCACCATCGAGATTGGCGAGCAATATCGAGATTTATTTTTGCAAAATGGCGGTGAAAAGTTTACTCTCGTGGAAAGTCTTAATTCTTCCGCCGATTGGGTGAAAGCTTTGGCAAAGATGGTAAAATGATTTTTATCTATGGAAAAATCTGAAATTTTCAGATTTTTCCATAGATAAAAGTATATTTCCCTTCTCAAGCTCCCAAAAAAACACCGAAAGAATTTCCTTTCGGTGTTTTTTATATCGTTTTTGTCTTCTGATTATCGCAATTGCGCTCCGAGTTCTTTCTCGAAGGTGGCAATCAAGCCTTTCATAATCTTTTCAATCTGCTTCTCATTGAGTGTCTTTTCATCATCGCGGAGAATGAAGCTTACCGCATATGACTTCTTGCCCGAAGGAACTCCCTTGCCTTCATAGACATCAAACAAGTCCACACGACGTAAGAGTTTGCGCTCCGACTTATTAGCCAACTCCACTAGTCGAGCAAACTCCACATTCTTATCAAGTAGCAGCGCTAAATCTCGACGAACTTCAGGATATTTAGGCAGCTCGCTAAATGTGGTTTTGCTGTTTTTCAGCAGCTGATAAAGGTTGTCCATCATCACATCGGCATAGAAAACTGGCTTTTCGATGCCAAACTCCTTCAGCACTTTGCGGCTCACAATGCCCACTCGTGCAATCTCCTTGCGGGTGTAGGCGGTGTAAATCAAACCGTCGCTGATGACATCATGGCTAAAGCCTGCGGTCTTCATCTGCGCCATGTTCACCCCCAAGCGAGTGAGTAAGTTTTCCACATAGGCTTTCAACTGAAAGAAAGAACTTTCAGCCTGCCCATAAGCCCAACTTTCACGCTCTTTATTTCCTGAAATGAAGATGCCCAAATGTTCATCTTCTTGGTATTTCTTTGCAGGATCATCGCTCTGAATACTATCATCTTTGGCATAGCAATTGCCTAATTCATAGAGACGAAGATCGGCATTCTTGCGATTGGCATTATAGGCGATAGTTTCTAATCCATTGAAAAGCAAGTCTTGGCGCAACGCTCCAAGGTCGGCACTTAGCGGATTGAAAAGCAGCACGGTGTTTTCAGCTTTGAAAGCCTCGCGGTTTTCATAATAGCTCGCCTTGGTGAGTGAGTTCGACCAAATTTCATTGAAGCCTTGTGCGCTGAGCATGTCGGCAGCTTTATTGCGCACCTTAGTCGGTGTAACCTTGTCGGTGTATTGCAATGTGGCATTGATTTTCAATGGAATTTCTACATTGTTGTAGCCATAGACACGCAAGATTTCCTCAATCACATCCGCCTCACGCTTCACATCCACCCGATAAGGAGGCACGGCGAGCGAAAGCACATCATCCGTTTCATTTTCAATTTTGATTTCGAGCGAAGTCAAGATTGTTTTGATTAAATCCTTGCCCAAATCCTTGCCAATTAAGCGTGTAATGTTTGCATAGCTCACCTCCACTTTGAAGTCTTCCACGGGCGTGGGGTAAATATCAATGATGTCGCTTGAAACTTTTCCACCCGCCACTTCTTGGATGAGAAGCGCTGCTCGCTTGAGCGCATAAATCACCCCATTAGGGTCGGTGCCCCGCTCAAAGCGGAAGGACGCATCGGTGTTCAGCCCATGACGGCGAGCCGTCTTGCGCACAAACACAGGGTCGAAGCAAGCCGACTCTAAGAATACATTGGTTGTTGAGTCTTTCATGCCCGATTTAATTCCGCCAAACACCCCAGCGATGCACATCGCTTCTTCGGAGTTGCAAATCATCAAGTCGGCAGCATCAAGCTCCCGCTCCGCTTCGTCGAGCGTGGTGAATTTGGTTTTCGCAGGCATGGTTTTCACCACCACCTTATTGCCGATAATTTCCGAGGCATCGAAAGCATGAAGCGGTTGCCCTAGTTCGAGCATCACATAGTTAGTTACATCCACCACATTATTAATTGGCTGCATGCCCACGGTTTTCAATCGGTTTTGCAACCATTCGGGCGAGTCTTTCACCTCCACCCCGCTGATGGTCAAGCCTGCATATCGGATGCACGCCTCTGGCGTGCCCAATTCAATCGGAATGACAAGCGAATTGTCCTCCACTTTGAAAGCATCCACTGAGGGCTTATTATATATTGTCGGTTTTGTTTTGCTGAGCGAAGCTGCCAAATCTCGTGCCACACCGATGTGCGAAGCCCCATCAATGCGGTTGGGCGTCAGCTCCACTTCGATGCAATAATCTGATTCTACCTTGAAATATTCGCTCGCAGGAGTGCCCGGTACTGCATCGGCAGGAAGCACCATGATACCCTCATGGCTTTTGCCCAATCCGATTTCATCTTCGGCGCAAATCATGCCTTCTGATACTTCGCCACGAATCTTTGATTTCTTGATTTTAAATTCTTTGTCTCCATCATAAAGCGTGCAACCCACTGTTGCCACCACCACTTTTTGCCCCGCAGCCACATTGGGCGCACCACACACAATCGGCGTAGCGTTGCCATCGCCGAGGTTTACTGTAGTCTTGCTCAGGTGGTCGGAATCGGGGTGAGGCTCGCAAGTGAGCACTTCGCCAATCACTAACCCTCGCAGTCCGCCTCTGATGCTTTCCACTTCTTCAATTCCACCGATTTCCAAGCCTGTTTGGGTGAGAATTGTTTCCAACTCAGCAGGCGTTAAATCGGTGTCGATATAGTCTTTCAACCATTTGTATGAAATATTCATAGTCTAAATTTTATTCTTTTATTTTTGATTTTCGCAAAACTACTAAAAATTATAGTATCTCAGGGCACTCATTTCCTATAAATTAAAATTCTCCTGCTTCATATCTTCTGAAATAATCCTTGGCAGCAGCACGCACCTTGGGCGAAAGAATCAGCGCACTAATCATGGTGGGGAACGCCATCAGTGCATAGGCAATATCAATGATATTGACCACCGTGGTCATTGCCATGGCAGAACCCACCACAATCAGCACCAACACAATATAGTTGTAGTAATGCGCTCGATGCGCTCCGAAGAGAAAGTTCATGCATTTAGCCCCATAATAAGGAAAGGCAAACATGGTGGAGAGCGAGAAGAACAACACACAAATCATCAGCACATAATCACCATAAGGGATGCTTTGTTTGAAAGCCTGTGCGGTGAGCGTAATTCCTTCGGCATCAGAGCTGTGCCACACTCCTGTGATAATCAGCGCTAGCGCTGTCATGGTGCAGACAATAATCGTATCTATGATTGGACCTAACATTGCCACCAAGCCTTCTCGGATTGGTTCATTGGTTTTGGCTGCTCCATGAGCTAAGGGGGCTGTCCCCATGCCTGCCTCATTTGAGAATGCCGCACGGCGAATCCCAGTGATAATCAAAGCTCCCAAAGCTCCTCCCATGACCGACGAGGCGGTGAAAGCATCAACAAAAATGAGCTTAAAGCTTGGAATAATCTCCGAAGCATTCGAGAAAATGATGTAGAGCACCGCCACCACATAGATGACCACCATGATAGGCACGAGCTTGCCCGCCACTTCGCCAATACGCTTAATTCCACCCACAACCACCAGTCCGACAATAAGCGCAAGAATGCCCCCGATGATAAACTTAGCGGTCATGCCGGTGTCAATCCCTTTCGGTGCAAGATAAATATCGCAAATGACTTGCGTGAGCTGATTGGCATTGAAAATCGGCAGCACGGCAATCATCGTGATTACGGAAAAGAAGATCGCTACAGGCTTCCACTTTTTTCCCAATCCCTCGGTCATCCAATACATCGGACCGCCTTGAATTTCGCCATTTGAGTCTTTTCCCCGATACATCACCGCTAGCGAGCAGGTGAAAAACTTCGTGGCAACCCCGACTATCGCCGAAATCCACATCCAGAAAATAGCTCCCGGACCTCCCATGCTAATTGCCACCGCCACACCAGCAATATTTCCCATGCCCACAGTGCCAGCAATGGCTGTCGATAGCGCTTCGTAGTGCTTCAGCTGACCCGCATCATGCTCGTCATCATATTTCCCCCGCACAATCTGAATAGCATGTCCCAAATAGCGAAAAGGCGCAAAGCGTGAACTTATTAGAAAGTATAATCCCCCACCCACTAAAAGAATTAAAAGGGGATATCCCCAAGCTATGTTGGCTAATTCGCCAGTAATCTCTGCTAATTGATTTTGCATAAGCATTCTGCTAATTTAAAAAATGAAGTACAAAGATATTACTTTGTAGCTATTTTTCTTTTATTTATAGGTGTTTTTATTACATTTGCAGTAACTAAGGGAACTTCTAAAACATCTACTTATGAAATTCAATAAAGAAGCATTCAAAATTATATTTGATAATACTGCATTCAGAATAGTATTCAACAAATGGACTATAACCATCTATGTACTTATCTGTTATATTCTTTGGTTGAATGACGAGCATGTGCTTTCAGCTCACTTGCAACGAAAAGAAAAACTGCAAGACATGCAGCAGCAAGAAATATTCTTGACAAATAAAATCACAAGAGATTCTCTGCGCCTCATAGAGCTCCAAAGCGATCGAAAAAATGTAGAAAAATTTGCCCGCGAGCAGTTCTATATGCATGCCGAAGATGAAGATGTATTCATTGTGATAGAAGAAGATTAGCTGTCAATCACAGTCTTGGCAAATGCTTGTGCAATCTGATTTCCTTCGATGCGCAAATACCTCTGCTGCTGAAATGATGTAATTGGGCGAACTCCAAGCAAGTCATTCACCACAAAAAGTTCTCTCATTTGGAGCAAATCATCAGCTTTTAATTCCTCGATTTCTTTCACCTCATAGCCCATTTGCTCGAGCAATCTGATGGTAAAATCACGAGCAGGATTGGCACAAACACCTAAGCTAAGGTGTGGTGTGCACACTTGTTTTTCTAGACCTATAAGAAATAAATTGGCATGAGGCACTTCAAGGATATTCTGCTTTTCATCGAGAATTAAAGGTATTTGCCCACTCCTACTACACTTCGCCTGCGCCATGCACCAGATTTTTTCAGCGCCAATCGAATGACTAGACAGCAATGACCGTGTCTTATATAGCTGTTTGTGTTCTATCAGTTCTAGCTTTGTATTGTCGAAGAGATAAATTTCTTGATTTTCATGGTGCACTTCGATCATATAGATCAGTTCGCCCTTGGGCAGGAAAAAACTTAGTCGCACTTCCAGTCCCTTATAAAGCTTGTTTTTGACATAGCAACGCTGAATCTGCCGTTCTAATTCCATCATCAAATCTTGTGGATAAGAAATGCTTACACCATAGAAATGAAGATATCGCACGATTAACTCCTTATAATCATCCCAAAACAAAATCTTGGTGTTCGCCATCTTCATATCTATACGAAATAGATAAGCGTGAAATATTTCACTGGTGAAAAAAAGATCTTCGGCTAGATAAAAATTCTTATTATACAGAGTAAATCGACGGGTCATAAACTAAAACCTCAATAAGGCATTAAAAAAACGTTCTAAAAGATAGGGCTTCATTAAAATAGGGAAAACAAAACCAAATATCGCACCGAGGAAATGGGCATCATGGGCAATGTTGTCGGCACCTTTTTTATTCATACGATAGCAATAATACAAATAAATGACACCAAAAGCAACTCCTGGAATGGGCAAAACTCCAAAGAAATAAATCTTTCCCCAAGGATTGAATAGAATTGATGCAAACAATACTGCCGCCACTCCTCCTGAAGCACCAACAGCGCTGTATAAGTAATTATCTTTGTGCTTCCGAAGAGCCAAAGCGTTACTAAACACAATTGCTCCAAGATAAAGCAATAAGAAGCTTAGCGCATAGCTAGACCCAAAAATAAGATAAAAATATTTCTCCACAGCCGAGCCAAAAGAATAAAACACCAGCATATTTACTAGCAGATGCCCCCATCCCCCGTGCAGCAAAGCATAGGTAAACAAACGATAATATTGACGTTCTTTGAGCACTCGAGGTGGACTAAATTTGAGTTTGTCAAACAAATCATATCGACTAAATGCCATGTAGGACACCAATCCTGTAATAATTATTATTCCGAGTGTAATGTTCATGTGTTATTCCTCTTCTCTTCTTAGTGGGTCAATTTATAAATCATTTCTTTTTGTAAATCTGCGGGGTCAATATTTCCAGTCGCCCCCACGCCTTTTGATTTCAAATCAAATTCGCGCAAAATAGCAATGTTGGCAACCAGCTTAGCTGGATTGTATATCTGAGCAGCAGGCAAATATTCTTTGGAGAAAATAAACGGATTTATCCTCAGCGTTGCCGCATCTGCCCTTTCGAGGTGTATGCGCAGTAATTTACTGAAATAGGAGAATAAAAACGGTATGGTCATCTGAATTGGATGCTCCTTGGGATTGGAGGCAAAATAATTGATAATTTTATTGCAACGCAAAATATCTCGCTTGCCAATCGCATTCTGCAATTCAAATATATTATAGTCCTTGCTGATACCAATGTTTTTCTCAATCAGCTTGGGAGTGATTTGCCCTCCTTTAGGCAATTCGATGGTGAGTTTCTCAACTTCCTTGACAATCTTCCCTAGGTTAGTTCCCAGATATTCGCCAAGCAAAGCCGCAGTCTGTGCGTCTATTTTATAGCCTTCTTCGCCAATATAACTGGCAATCCAATTGGCTATTTGATAATCTCTCACCGCTTGCGACTCAAAGACAACCCCTGCCTTTTTTAGCTGTTTTGCCAGCGAAGTTGTGCCGTTAATCTTACCATATTTATAGCACAGCACCAGAATTGTCGAAGACATCGGTTGCTTCACATAGGGGAGCAACTTTTCCAACTCTCGCTTGTCCATAGCTTGCGCTTCGCGCACCACCACCACTTGGCGAGCTGCTCCAGCAGGGTAACGGCGCGCAGCGCCAATCACTTTGTTAGCATCATCAACATCCTCACCATAGAAAATATGTTGATTGAAATCTTGCTCCTCTTCGGTGAGCACGTGTGAAGAGATGTAGTGCTCTATTTCATCAATAAAATACGCTTCCTCTCCTTGCAGTAAATAGATTGGAGCATACTTCTTCTGCTTCAAATCGCTCAGGATATCTTTATAATTATCTGCCATATCTTTGTTCTAAGAAGCACAAAGTTAGTATTTTTTCAGCGGACTTCTCTCACATAAGAAAGAATCTGATTATAATCATCGGGGTGAAACCACTGTGTTGAGAGATCTTTTCTAAACCATGTCAATTGCTTTTTGGCATAATGTCGCGTGTTGCGCTTGATGAGTTCAATGGCTTTATTCAAATCATGCTCCCCACGAAAGTGTGCAAATAATTCTTTATATCCCACCGTGTTGAGTGCATTCAAATCCGCCTGCGGAAACAATCGCTCAGCTTCTTGCAATAGTCCCTGCTCCATCATGACATCCACCCGACGATTAATCCGCTCATAAAGCTCCTCACGTTCCATGTTTAGTCCCACCTTGATAGTCTTAAAATGACGTTGCTTTTGAGGTTGGGTGCGCATGGTCGAAAATGGTTTGCCTAGCGTGAGGCACATTTCCAGTCCGTGTAACACTCGCTTAGGGTTATTCTTATCTACTTGATTATAATAGTCTTCATCAAGCTCTTTCAGCTGTTGAAGTAAAGGAGTTAAGCCCTGCTCTGCCAATAAAGTCTTTAGTTCAGCACGAATAAGAGGGTCGGCATCGGGCATACTGTCAATTCCCTTGCAGATAGCATCGACATATAGCATCGAACCACCAGTCATAACCACCACGTCTTTCTGCCGATGAATCTGTTCGATCAGTTTGATAGCTTCTTGCTCAAATTCATAGACATTATAATTTTGGTGAATTGAGTGCGAGTGAATCAGATGATGCCTTGCAGCCTCCAATTCCTCTGTCGAGGGAACAGCAGTGCCGATGCGCATCTCTCGAAAAAATTGACGCGAATCACACGACACGATATCCGTGTCAAATTCATTTGCCAACTTGATGCTAGTGGCAGTTTTGCCAACCCCTGTCGGACCGATAACTAAAATGAGAGATTTCATTAGTGGTTAGTGGCGCAGCTCATTCGTAATTCGTAATTCGTAATTGATTATTCTTTTGATGAAAGGCTCATGTCTTGGCGGTATTTTGAAAACACCCTTGCGCGCGATATAAAACCGAGATATTTCCCTTCATCGAGCACCGCCAAATTAAAACGACCGCAAGCCTCGAATGTTTCCGCCACTTTCAGCATCGAATCCTTAGGCGACACATAAAACTCGGGCATATACATAATGTCTTTCACATAAATACGGTCATAAAGCTCTTGATTAAACATCAATTCCCTCACATCATCGAGCTTCAACATGCCGTGCATCATCCCTGCATCATCCACTACGGGATATAAATTGCGCTTCGATGCCGAAATCACTTTAGTCAAATCTCGCAAGCTTGCATCGGGAGAAACAGTTGCAAAGTTGGTTTCAATCAATGAGGCAACTGTCATGTAGTGCAACACCGCTTTATCTTTGTGGTGAGTAACCAATATCCCTTGTTGCGCCAATGTTTTCGTATAAATCGAATAGGGCTCAAATGCCATAATTGTGATGTAGGAAATAACCGACGCAATCATCAAGGGCATAAAAAGCTGATAGCCACCTGTTATTTCAGCAGTAAGAAATATTCCCAATAAAGGCGCATGCATCACTCCTGCAATCATTGCCCCCATGCCTGCCAATGCAAAATTCTCGGTGGGAAGCTCAAGCCCAAGAGTTGTGTTTAAGACCAAAGCCACAAAATATCCCCCCACCGCTCCGACAAATAACGAAGGAGCAAAAATACCTCCAACTCCCCCACTCGCTGTGGTGGCTGTCATCGCAATGACTTTCACAAACATCATGACAAACAAAAAGATAATTAAAGTCCATTGACTATCGCTAAATGAAGCAAGGAATGTCCCTTCAAGCATTTGCACGCCTCGCTGCGCAAAAATATCATTGATTGTCGAATAGCCCTCACCCCACAAGGGTGGAAACAAAAAGATGCACAACGCCAACACGCCGCCTCCGATTAAAATCTTATGATAAAATTTGCCTATCCCTTTAAATTTACGCTCTAAAAAGAAAGTGCATCGGGTGAAATATAGCGACACCAAGCCCAAAAAGACACCTAAGAGAATATAGTAAATGATATTTTCAGTGGAAAATTCCGACGCATGAGCAAATCGAAACATGATATCACTCCCCGTGAACACATGCGCCACCACCGAAGCGGCAACTCCTGAAATCAACAAAGGCAATAACGACGCCATTGTCAAATCAAGCATAAGCACTTCCAAGGTAAACACAATGCCCGCAATCGGGGCTTTGAAGATGCCTGCAATAGCTCCTGTTGCACCACATGCCAATAATAGCAAGGTTTGCGACAGATTTAAGCGAAGCACTTTCGCTAAATTAGAACCAATGGCAGAGCCTGTGAGCACCACTGGCGCCTCAGCCCCTACCGAGCCTCCGAAGCCAATCGTGAAAGCACTCGTAATCATGCTCGTGAAGGTGTGGTGAAGCTTAATCTTTCCACGCTTCATGCTGATGGCGCTCAGCACCTGAGAAACTCCGTGCCCGAGGTCATCTTTCACAAAATAACGAATGAAAACAACCGTGATTGCAATCCCCGCCAAAGGAAAAAGCAGATACCAATAGCCCTCGCCAGTCTCTTTCATGTGCCCAATCCACTCTTCGCCCACAAAATGCACAAAAGCTTTCAAGGTCAGCGCAGCAACACCACACACAATGCCCACCACAAGGCTCAAAATATAAATTCGTCTTTGTTCCTCAAGACTACCAAAAGCTCGCCAAAACCTTCGTATCAATTTTCTCATTGCCAACAACAATATAAATTAGCGCATCTTATTCTTTCACCCCAACAGCTTGCTCACCATCATCACTAGTGCATAGGCAATTGTAGCCATCATCACTCCTCGCATGGCAAACTCATATTTCAAGCGATTGAACAGCGTGAAAAAAAACAAATTAGGAAGCACGCTGATAGATAGCACCGGCAGCAGCCCATTAATTCGCCAAAGGGTGATGACATAATCTTGCAGATTTACATCCGACCCCGAACTCAGATAGACAATAATAAACACAAAAAAAGGCACTAGCAAACCGATAAGCAAGCCAACTGTCAATTTATCTCTTTTGTTTCTGTTATTTTCTGTGCTCATGACTAAAAATCCCAACTCCGAAGTTTATTGTAAAAATCATAATCGGTCATATCTATTTTCACAGGAACAACGCTTGCATACTGCCGACCGATGGCATAGAGGTCGCTCCCCTTGCTCCCCGGGTCGAGGTCTTTAAATTCTCCTGTTAGCCAATAATAATCTCCACCATGAGGATCAATGCGGCGTTCCATCTCATTTTCCCATTTGCCCACTGCTTGCTGACACACTTCTAAGCCTTGAATATTCCCCTTGGGGAAATTCACATTCAGACAAGTATATTTAGGCAGATTATTTTGCATCACCTGAGCAAAAATCCGTTCCACCCAAAGCAAAGATTGACTAAAATCAGCCTCCTCTTCGTGGTCGCATAGCGAAAAAGCGATGGAGGGTATGCCATGTACACAGCCTTCGAGTGCTGCACCGACCGTACCACTATAAATGACACTCACAGAAGTGTTTGCTCCGTGATTAATCCCTGAAAGCACATAATCAGGATTGCGGTCAAGCAACTGATTTAAAGCCAACTTCACACAATCGGCAGGAGTGCCGCTACAAGCATATGACTTATAGCCCTCTTCCTCGCTCACCAACACGGCTCGCAGAGGAGCATGGCTTGTTAGTGCGCTCGACATGCCCGACATGGCAGAGTCTGGAGCTACTACAACGATATCGCCGAACTTCCTCACCGCTTGCGCCAACACGTTTATCCCTTTGGCATGAATGCCGTCATCGTTACTTATTAATATAAGTGGTCTTTTCATTTCTCGTTTTTAAGAATTTAAAAGCTAGATAGCTGATTACGCATTATTTGCAGTTCCTTCCACCGACACCTGACGCACAAATCCCTCTTCGAGTGAAATTAATGTTTCGGTGCGAGCGATACCATCTATCTGCAAGTCATGGTCGATCAAGCGTTTTAAATCTTTATTTGTTTTCGTGCGAATCTTGACAAAAATTGCCCACTGCCCTGTCGTGTAGTGGCACTCCACCACTTCGGGAATGTTTTTCAAAGCATCTGCCACAGCCTTTAGGTTGCTCGCTTTCTCTAAATATATTCCCATAAAAGCACAAGTGTCATAACCCAACACTTCGGGCGACACCACAAAATGACTACCTGAAATTACTCCCAAGCTGGTCAAGCGAGCCACTCGCTGGTGAATGGCTGCACCCGAAACACCACATTCTCGGGCGACTTCCAAAAATGGGGTGCGAGCATTTTCCATAATCATTTTCAAAATCTTTTGATCTAGCGCATCTAGATTTGGGGTAGCTTCTTTTTTCATATCTGTTTTTGTTTTACTGTTTATATTCGAGTGCTAAAGTATAAATATTTTGCAATATCCAAATACATTATCATCTATTTAGCGATAATTTTTTGGCGAATTTAGCAAATAAGCATCTTCAATTTTACAATTGCTATTATTTCTGCTGAAAATGAGCAAAATCATAACCTGAAGGATTTTGAAACACTCGAAGCTCAAACTCTGGAAGAATCGCCAACACATGGTCGAAAATATCCGCTTGAATAGCTTCATAGTTTGCCCACTTTTGGTCGTTGCTAAACACATAGATTTCAATCGGAATACCCTTCTCAGTCGGCTGTAAATGGCGAACCAAAAAAGTCATCTCATCATGAATCTTCGGATTGTGCTTCAAATAAGCATCCAGATAATGTCGGAAAATCCCTAGATTAGTCTGCCGTCTGCCATTATACACATCGCCCGCCTCTAAATTCAGCTGACTATTAAACGCTGCAATCTCTTCTTCTTTCTCCTGCAAATAATCCTTCAGCAGATGAAAACGCTTCAACTTGTCGAGCAACAGCCCCTCGCAGAATTTTACACTAGTCATGTCGATGTTAATCGACCGCTTAATGCGTCTTCCACCCGACTCCTCCATGCCTACCCAGTTGCTAAATGAGCTTGACACCAAAGCATAAGTAGGTATTGTGGTAATTGTCTTATCCCAGTTTTGCACCTTCACCGTGTTGAGCGAAATATCAATCACCGTGCCGTCGGCGCCATGACTAGGCATCGCAATCCAATCGCCCGGCTTGAGCATCTTATTGGCGGATAGCTGAATTGACGCCACCAAGCCTAAGATTGAATCCTTAAATACCAACATCAACACCGCAGCCATCGCCCCCAATCCCGCAAGTATGCCCGAAATATCTTTATCGCTCAACACGCTGATAGAAACAATCCCGGCAATAAAAAACACAAAAATCTGAACCAACTGCACATAACCCTTCATCGACCGATTTTTCGCATAAGGGGTTGTCTGATACATATCATTGCACGCATTAGCGGTGCGAGATATCGCCAAGGCAAACAAGAAAATATAATAGAGTTGCGATGCTTTATATAGTATCGTATTGACTAGCTCAATATCTGAAAACATCGCTGAATAGCTCAACACTAATGCCACAGGAAAATGCGACAAGGCAGAAAACACGCCTCGATTAATTAGAAAATCATCCCACTGGGTTTTCGTTTTTTTGAAAAGTCGAATGACCGTTGAGCGCAAAATCTTATCCGTCAGGCGGAATGCCAGATAAAGCACAAGTGCCAAAACAATCAGACTGACCACGGTGGCAAATATTACTGCCCATGATGAATTAAGCCCTATATTGGCTCCAACGACCAACATCCATTCGTAAAATAATCTCATAATTTGAATTTTTCTTTTTTTGTTCTTATTTTCGGAGCGTAAAAATAAGACTTATGAAGACAACTTTAAAACTTTTTCTCCTTTTATCGCTCTCATGCGGATTGTTTTTTGGCGCTCAAGCCCAAGAATACAATAAACATTTTACCGACAACGCCCTTCGCATTGATTTTTCCTTAGCAGGAAATAATGCTGACACGAAGTTTTATCTCGAGCAGATGAAGCAACTCGAAAGCTATGCCGGTTCTCGCTCAGCACTTATTGATGAGCAATATATGGGCGACTATCGCTATTCGCTATCGGATATAGAAACCGACTCACTCCTATTCGCTCGTGGCTTCAATTCTTTATTCCGAGAGTGGCAATCCACACCCGAGGCGGAGCTTCTCGACAGAAGTTATTATCATTGCATTGTCCTCCCCTTTCCAATTCACACGGTCAAATTCAAGCTCCAACAACGCCAGCGCGATGGAAAATACACCACGCTTTTCACTCGTGAAATCGACCCTGAGGATTATTTCATCGTAAGAGAAAAAACGAAAAACTTCGCCAGCAAGAAGATTGCCGATTATGGCGCTCCTTCCAATCATGTCGATTTGGTGTTCATCCCCGAGGGATACACGGCTGCTCAGATGGATAAATTTGAAGCTGACATTCAGCGACTGACTGATTATATGTTTGACAATCCCCCATTCGATAAGCATCGCGAGGATTTCAATCTCTATGCGGTCTTTGCGCCTTCCGATGATGAGGGAACTGATATCCCCGGTAAAGACATTTATCGAAACACTGCTTTCAACACTACTTTCTACACTTTCGACTCGCCCCGCTATCTCACCACCAAAGACCTCAAAGCGGTCTATGATGCTGCCGAGCTTGTGCCTTTCGACCAAATTTATGTCCTTGTCAATACCGACAACTATGGCGGTGGTGGATTTTATAACTACCTCAATCTCACCTCTGTCGATCACCCCAAATCCCCTCAAGTGTTTGTCCATGAGTTTTGTCATGGCTTCGCCGGATTGGCTGATGAATACTACAACCCCAATGATGCCCTCGAGTTTATGTATGAATTAGATGTTGAACCTTGGGAACCCAACATCACCACCCTCACCGATTTCAAAAGCAAATGGGAAAAACTCATCGACAAAAAGACACCTATCCCAACTCCACGAACAACGGAATACCTCAATCACATCGGCGTATTTGAAGGCGGAGGCTACCTAGCAAAGGGAGTTTACAGTCCTGCTCAAGATTGCCGCATGAAAACCAACGAAGCCGAAGGCTATTGCCCTGTCTGCCAAAAGGCAATCGTTGATGCTATTCACAAAACAATCAGAGTTTCACTCCCATCAGAATGAATCTGAGCCAATCGAATACTCGATTTACCCACATCAGAATGAACCGGAGCAAATCGAGTACTCATTTTACTCACATCAGAGTAAACCTGAGCAAAATGAGTGTTTTTTTCTACTTTTACAGACTTGATAGCTGAAATGTGTATTC
>JBKECD010000143.1:0-1886 GCA_047974225.1 Mangrovibacterium sp. | reverse complement strand
AGATGCTCGTTCAAACAGCACAGCGCATCTTTTCCGATAAGCAAAGTTTTAATTACACCGAGCTTTCCGAAGCTCTCCAAGATGAAGTGGGCGTGAAGGAGCGCACCGCTAAAGACTACATTCGTTTCATGCTCGAACACGGCATTGTGACCAAATCTGCCGATGATGCTAAAGCATTTTATTTAATCCAATCAAACTAAAAAAACGATGCATATCAACAAAGACCATTTTGATATCTGGATGGAGCGCATTCACGAAAAACTGGAAAAGCTCGACCGACGACTCGGCAAGCAACCGCTGAACATCTTTGAGGGCGAGCGACTGCTCGACAACCAAGACCTCTGTCTGATGCTCCACATCAGCAAGCGAACCTTGCAACGATACCGAAGCTCGGGAAGACTGAAATATCAATGCATCAACAAAAAACTTTATTACAAAGAAAGTGATGTCCATCGGTTTATTCGAGGGGAGTTTGAGGGAGGGAAAGTGGGCTTGTTAAGTCAGCGATAAACAAGCCCACTGGTGATTTATTTTTTGAGAACCGTTAGCCCGATTTCGCTACTTTCCATATCTTCATTTAGTATCTTGATGAGTGATTCTAAGAAATGTGTGGGCGATTTACCCACGCGAGCTTTAATTTCGCCAAACATTTGGGAGGGGTTCGATAGCTTAATTCCGAATTGGTCGGCAACATACCGGCAAAAGCATTCTTTGCCAACAGGTCTTCCATCGGTGCGAACAATGGCTTTACTCAAAATTAAAGGATAAAGAAGTTCGATTAGGTAAATCTTTGAGATGTTCCAAGTGTATTCCCCACAAGTTGGTTGAGAAATAGCGGCTGACTTGCTGAAGATGCGATTGTGAATTAAATCAAGACTTTGATTGATGTGTGTTTTAACGCTCCTTATTAATCGAAAGCGCAGGTTGTCTTTCGCTGATTCATCAAGCATCGAAATGGAGAGTTGCAGTTCCAATAAATTGCGATAGCAACTAAGGTCATCATTGGGAGCATCTAAAAAAGAGGTGCTTTCTTGAACGATTGCTGGCACTGATTCCAGAAGCTGCTCCTGACTCAACTCTTCATTGGTGAGTAGCTGCATGAGGCGTGTGGCTTGTTGGTTTTTCATAGGATTAATTTTAGGAGCAACACAACTTGCGCTGCATTGCTTGTTTTTCATGAGTGCATCAGTTATATCTTTTGATTGAAGTGTATTTTATTAGTTAATCAATGCGAAGATAAAGAGCGGAAACAAAAGATGTGCTATTTTTCCGCTAGTGGCAGTGTTTGGCTTCGGTTGGCGCATCAAAAACAATTCAAAACCCCCAAAAAAAACATCATGCAACAAGAAGACGACCTTAGAGGACTAGCCAAAATCATGGAGTTCATGCGAGCTATCAGCATTATCCTCACCCTGATGAACTGCTATTGGTTTGGCTATTTTGCCATCGTGGAATGGCAGGTAAACATTGCCATAGTCGATCGGATTCTGCTCAATTTCAACCGCACGGCTGGGCTGTTTGAAAACACCCTTTACACCAAACTTTTTGCCCTCCTCCTGCTTGCCCTTTCTTGTCTGGGGACAAAGGGCGTGAAGGACGAGAAAATCTCATGGCAGAAGATTCAAATCGCATTCATCTTGGGGCTAGCCTTCTTCTTCCTCAATTGGTGGATGCTGGAATTGCCTATCTCCTCGGTGGCTGCCGTGGGACTTTATTGTGCAACGATGACCATCGGTTATGTTCTCCTCCTCATGGCGGGGCTGTGGACTTCTCGACTGCTCAAAAACCGACTGATGGACGACCCCTTCAACCTCGAAAACGAAAGCTTCATGCAGGAAACACGGCTGATGCAAAGCGAATATTCCATCAACCTGCCCACTAAGTTT
>JBKECD010000182.1:0-3309 GCA_047974225.1 Mangrovibacterium sp. | reverse complement strand
ATCCAGCATTGGCACAATCTTCACTTCATAAGTGCCAGCGGTTTTATAGGTGTGTTGAAATGCAACACCATCAGCGAAAGAATCCACATAGCCATCGCCCCAGCTCACCATGAAGTTATAGCCCGATTGGGTAGATTGCGTGGGGATTGTCATCTCTTTATTGCTTTCTAGCACCTCCCACTCCATCACAAAAGGATTGTATTGGCAGCCTAGTCCGCCATCCACAATATCGGTGTATGCGGTTGAAGCATCGCCAGTCACACCATCACCCCAACCATAATCAATGAGCTTTTGGCGTGCCGCCTCTGCCATGCAGTAGGTGCTTGCGCCACCGTGAAACTTCACCGTCTGCGATGCATTGCCAGCGTCCACCTGCTCAAACCACGAATAAAGCAACGCATCATAGTTCTCTTGCGAAAGCTTGGCACCGCTGAACATGTTTTCAGCATTGTTCAGTGCTTTAATCTTCCAAGCTGAAAGGTTTTGGTCGAAGTCGGTCGCCCCTTCAAATAGGCTATTCATCGTGATTAGTCCTGTTTGCTTGAGCGTCCACCTACCAATATTTTGATTAAACTTCGCTGCGCCTTTAAACATCGACACAAAAGAAGTTACCTTGCTCACATTCCACGTGCTAATATCTTGGTTGAAGAGTGAAGCCCCCTCAAAGGTGCTTGTCATGTTGGTTGCTGCGGTGGTTGTCCAGCCTGAAATATTGCCATCGAAAGCAGAAGCCCCAGCAAAGAGGCGAGAGAAATTCGTAATCGTGGAAACAGTCCACGCCCAATTGGCATTCAGCTGCGTACCTGTTAGGCTGGTGCAGCCTTCAAACATGCTGGTCAGGTCGGTTGCGCCAGCCAAATTAGGCGCATCGGTGGCTTTCATGGTCATGTTAGCGCAATTCATGAAAGCTTTATTCATCGACTTCCATTGGATATTCCCCCATTGGTCGATGGAAAGAAGTTTTGCCTTATCAGCAGAAGTGCTGAAATCAATGGCTGGGAAACCTAAGCCGTTAGAATAGTCGTTGGCATCTTTTCCGCCAGCGTATATTTTAATCTGATAATCGCCCGGGGTGGCATATTGGTGCGACACGGTGAGCGCACTGCCCAAGCCTGAATAAGCCTCCATGTTGGGCAGATTGGCATAGTGCACCGTGTTGATTGTTCGCCCATCGCCCCAGTCCACATAGAAATCATAGGTGTTCGAAGCTACTAGCGGAAGTGTGATGATCTCATCAGCAGTAGTCGTTCGCCAAGTGCTTAGGAACTGATCAGATTCTGTTGAAATCGGCATGTTGATCGAGATGTGGTGATTGAGTTCAAACCCATCTCCCTCGATGATATTGCCCATATCGACTGTCCCCGAGGGGTCGCCAAAAGCACCTGACACATCATGGTTAAGAATCGCCACAATCTCAAGCTGCCCCACCATGTCATCAGCAGAAACTTGGTAAGTGCCGGTGGCTCGGTTGAAGGTGAGGCGGGTTAGCCCATCATCATCGCCTGTAGCAGAAGCACTTCGCTCCATAAACTCATCATAGTTCCCTCCCACTAAGAGTCGATCTTGCGAATCGACATACACCGAGAGGATATCATGAGGGAAGCCGTGGAAACCACTATACTGAGAATATACAGTCTTGTCATGTCGAAACATGTTATTAAATTCATAAGCCCCACTTCCATCGAGATTTAGCACTGCTAAAGACCCAGTAAAAAAACGATGTGCCACGCCATTAGCATCTTCTGTGCGATCAGCTATATTGAAAGATTCATGCACCCCAATCCATATCTTATTCTTCAGAATAGCAAAACCATCTACTGCCCAGTTCTGATTAAACATTCCTCCTGCATCGAAATAACCAGGCCCTGTGCCACGAGGAGTAACCGAACCGTCATCTTGCACCGAAACAATATGTTCTTCATTATTGGCTGACGTACCATTTTCATAAACTCCATAATGATACTTTCCTGTTACTAACACACCTCCGGGACCGCCTTCGGCTGGTTCAGGCATCACTTGAATACCCAAAATACCATATATTATTCCAAATCGCAAGGGAGTATAGCCTGGATCTCTATCTCCCGTGTATTTATTCAGCCGATCGAGTGGACGATAATTCACATTGTCTTCTCCCTCTTTCTGCCAGTGGCTTGTACCACTACAGCCCACCCAAATATAATCACCGTCAATAGCTACCGATGAACCACGCCCCAAATTAGTTCCCTGCGTATAGTTAGCATTAAACGCTTGATCCACCGTCCCATCAGCCTTTAGCTTCACCACTCCACGACGAGTTACTCCGCCCACTGAACTGAAAGAACCCATCACATAGATTGATCCGTCAGCATCTTCTGCCATACAATAACCAGGCTTGCCATAGGTGTCTGCCTGCGGAGCGACTTCACCATTTAAGGCAGGCGCAAGTCCTCCTCCTGAAGAACAAAGGTTCTCCATGAACTTCTGATCAATGGAGAAATCACCTTTCAACTTCACAAGATAGTCATAGTTTGGATTGACGTCTGTACCTCCAAAATTTGTAAATCTCCCCCCAATAAGCAGACCACCATCCTGTGTTTCAATCACCCAACGCACCTGTTCGTTAATTCCATCATTGCTTCGATTGCCATAAGTATGTATGACTGTCTTCCCATCGTTATCCGTAATTACAAAATCGTCATTCACCGTTCCTTCATAATTTTGAAAACCTCCAGCAATCACCATTCGCCCTTTATTCTCCGTATAGCCTCCTTTGCCCTCTAATTCCAAAATACAAGCTACACCATAATAAGAACCTCCGTAATCAGTAGTATTACTAGCATCAGGCACCCCCCAAGTAGCATCGAGCAAATCAGTTGCTTTACTTGGATTGAAAGTCAAGGTAACCACATCGCCAGTATTCAGTAGTACATCGACAGTAGAATTCAAGCCCAACCAATCATCAAATTGAGCTTCTAGCTCAATGACATCGTTTGTAACGTATCTACCATCGGGAGTGAGAGAATCAAACTTCTTAAAGTTTGGATTCTGCGCCAGAACCGACACAGAGCTGCAAACGCCCACCACGGCGAGCGCAATCAAGAAAGCGGTGTGCTTAATCAATCTTTTCATAGTAATTGTGTATTTTTTTCTTCGTGTTTGTATTAATGCCTTTGCGCCATCGAGCTTGATATTTACACACGCCACTCGATGGTCTTAAAGCAATAGTACTACAAAGATATTTAAATTTTTAATTACACAAATAACAATCTATGCTTTTTTGCGCAAACAAACTGATTTTTATCAATTATCCGATGCGTTTTATTCTCATTT
>JBKECD010000163.1:0-3196 GCA_047974225.1 Mangrovibacterium sp. | reverse complement strand
TATGCTAATGGGCCAGTGCATATTGGTCACCTTGCAGGCGTGTATGTGCCTGCGGATATTTACGCTCGATACCTTCGCCTGAATGGCGAAGAAGTGGCATTCATCGGTGGTTCAGACGAACATGGTGTGCCGATTACCCTCAAAGCAAAGAATGAGGGCATCACCCCACAAGATGTGGTGGATAAATACCACGGCATCATCAAAGATGCGTTCGAGCGTTTCGGCATTTCTTTCGATGTGTATTCACGCACAAGTGCCGAGATTCACAAAGAAACGGCTTCGGAGTTCTTCCAGACACTATATAATAAAGGTATGTTTGTGGAGCAGACTTCTGAACAGTATTACGACGAGGAAAACAAACAGTTCTTGGCGGATAGATATATCATGGGTACGTGTCCGAAATGTCAATTCGAGAAAGCTTATGGCGACCAATGCGAGAGCTGCGGTACTTCGCTTAGCCCAACGGAATTGATTGCGCCAAAGTCGATGATTTCTGGAAATACTCCCGTGCTGAAAGAAACCAAGCACTGGTATTTGCCACTCGACCAATATGAACCTTGGCTCAAAGAGTGGATTTTGGAAGGACACAAGGAGTGGAAATCGAATGTTTACGGTCAGTGCAAAAGTTGGATTGATAGTGGGCTGATGCCTCGTGCCGTAACGCGCGACTTGGATTGGGGAGTGCCGGTGCCTGTGGAAGGTGCAGAAGGCAAGGTACTCTATGTGTGGTTTGATGCGCCTATCGGCTATATTTCAGCTACCAAAGAACTCACGCCCGAATGGGAGAAATATTGGAAAGATGAAGAAACCAAGATGGTGCACTTCATCGGGAAAGATAACATCGTGTTTCACTGCATCATTTTCCCTTCTATGTTGAAAGCGGAGGGTTCGTATATTCTGCCAGAGAATGTGCCAGCCAATGAGTTCTTGAACCTTGAGGGCGATAAGATTTCAACTTCACGCAATTGGGCGGTGTGGTTGCACGAATACCTCGAAGAGTTCCCCGGCAAAGAAGATGTGCTGAAATATGTGCTCACTGCCAATGCGCCCGAAACAAAAGACAATGATTTCACATGGAAAGATTATCAAGCACGCAACAATAATGAGTTGGTGGCAGTGCTAGGAAACTTTGTGAACCGTGCGTTGGTGCTCACGCAGAAATATTATAATGGCACCGTGCCAGCCCTCGGCGAATGCAATGAGGTGGATAAAGCTGCTTTGGCTGAAATCGCTGCGCTGAAAGCCGAAGTGGATAGAAGTATTTCGCAATATCGCTTCCGTGAGGCATTGAAATATGCCATGGACTTGGCTCGCTTGGGCAATAAGTATTTGGCAGATGAAGAGCCTTGGAAAGTGGTAAAAACCGATGCCAAGCGCGTGGAAACGGTGATGAACATTTGTCTGCAAATCACAGCCAACCTCACTATTATGCTTGAGCCATTCTTGCCTTTCAGCATGACTAAACTGCGTGGCTTCCTCAATATGGAGAAACTCGATTGGAGCGAACTCGGACGAACCGATTTGCTCGCTGCTGGTCACCAAACCAACAAGCCCGAGCTCCTCTTTGAGAAAATCGAGGATGCTACCATCGAAGCCCAAGTGCAAAAGCTCCTCGACACCAAGAAAGCCAACGAGCTTGCCGCTGCCGTGGCAGCTCCTGCCAAAGAAGAATGCACGTTTGATGACTTCACCAAAATGGATATTCGCACAGCGACTATCCTTGAGGCAAAACCAGTGGCAAAGACTAAAAAGTTGATGGAAATCCTCCTCGATACAGGCATTGACAAGCGCACGGTTGTTTCGGGCATTGCGGAGCATTATAAGGCGGAAGAGATTATCGGCAAACAAGTGTCGGTGTTGGTGAACCTTGCTCCACGCGAGATGCGCGGCATTGTGTCGCAAGGCATGATTCTGATGGCAGAGGATGCCGATGGCACACTTCGCTTTGTTTCGCCTGAAAAGAGTGTGAAGAATGGTTCGGAAGTGAGGTAGAAGACTAAAGCCCCACTCAGCCTCCCCGATGGGAGGGAGTCGCAGAGACCTAACAAGTTTTTTGAAGCTAGTTAGGTCTTTTTTATGCCTAAAACGTAAGATGTTTGTATTTTTACGAACAAATGTTTTGCTATTTCATTTTCTGTTCGTATGTTTGCGAACAGAAAGAGGCTTTGGCTTTGCCGCATTGCTTTCAGCGCAAGGCACAGCAGCTTTTGCTCAAGCGCAAAGCCACGCACAAAAAAGAAAAATGAAAAAAGAATATACCCCCGATTGCGAGCAGCTCGCTCGTTTCGCTAAAGCCCTTGGACACCCAGCACGCATCACCATCTTGGAGTTTCTCGCTTCGCAAGAAAGTTGCTTCTTTGGCGACATTCACGAAGAATTGCCCATTGCGAAAGCAACGGTTTCGCAGCACCTTAAGGAATTGAAAGATGCAGGCTTGATTCAAGGCGAAATCACTCCGCCCAAAGTGAAATACTGTATCAATAGAGAAAACTGGGAAGTGATGAGAGGGCTGTTTGAAAAACTAGCTCTAGCCCCCTCCTGCTCCCCCAAAGGGGGAGAGTCCGAACCACAAACACGCTGTGGTTGCGAAGAAATTCTTTAGACTATTGGATTTTTAGATAATAGATTTTTAGACTGTCTAATAATCCAATATCTAATAATCCAATATCTAACAATCCAATATCTAATAATCCAACAATCTAAAAAGAAATGAACTTCAACAATTTAAAATTAGCAAAGATGGAAATTAAAGTACTCGGCACAGGATGTGCTGGTTGCAAAGCCTTGCACGAGAATGTGCAAAAAGCAGTAGCGGAACTTGGCATTGATGCCACAGTAGTGAAAGAAGAAGACATGATGCAAATCATGAACTACAACGTGATGGGGCTGCCGGGCTTAGTGATTAACGACAAGGTGGTTTCCGCAGGAAAGAGACTTTCACTGGCGGAGGTGAAGGCATTGCTTTCTGTTTAAGCTGTGGCTAACGCCGCATTGCTTTTGGCGCATTGCTTTCAGCAGCGAAGCTCAAGCGCCGAAGGCACAGCACGAAGTAAAGCATAAACAATTAAAATTTACATCATGAAAAGATTATTATTCGTTCTATTGGCAATTGTAGGATTGACCGCTTGCGGAAACAAGCAAAAGGCTAATACGCAAACCCAAGAAACACCTAAAGATGTGGTGGAGGTGATTTACT
>JBKECD010000150.1:0-20198 GCA_047974225.1 Mangrovibacterium sp. | reverse complement strand
CTTTGGTTCGGTGGAAGACCTCTATAATGAAATTGAAAAGTCGGTAGCTGCTGGCGTAATGGCGAAAAATCCTTACGAAGGTTTCGCCGTGGGCGAGTATAACGCTGCCAACTATGAGAAAATAGATTTGCACCGTCCTTATGTGGACGACATTGTGCTGCTTGCCGACAATGGCGAGAAAATGTTCCGCGAACCCGACCTCATCGACGTGTGGTTTGATTCGGGTGCAATGCCATATGCGCAAAATCATTATCCGTTTAGCCTCTCCCCAGCCCTCTCCAAAGGAGAGGGAGTAAAAGCACCGTCCTATCCTTTCCCTGCCGATTTCATTGCGGAGGGGGTTGACCAAACACGTGGCTGGTTCTTCACCTTGCACGCCATCGCTACGATGATTGATGATTCAGTAGCATTCAGAAATATTATCTCTAATGGTTTGGTGCTCGATAAAAACGGCAATAAAATGTCGAAACGATTGGGCAATGCCGTCGATCCATTTTCAACCATCGAGCAATATGGCTCCGACCCGCTTCGCTGGTATATGCTGACTAACTCTGCGCCTTGGGACAACCTGAAATTTGACGTGGGCGGTGTGGACGAAGTGCGTCGTAAGTTTTTCGGCACACTATATAATACGTATAACTTCTTCGCACTCTATGCCAATATTGATGGCTTCACCTATTCCGAAGCGGAAATCCCAATGGAGGAGCGTCCGGAAATCGACCGCTGGATTCTTTCGCTGCTCAACTCGTTGGTGAAAGAAGTGAGCGAAAGTTTGGAGAGTTACGAGCCAACTCGTGCTGGTCGTGCGATTTCGGACTTTGTGAATGAGAACCTCAGCAACTGGTTTGTTCGCCTAAGCCGCAAACGCTATTGGGGTGGCGAATATAATGCGGATAAGCTTTCAGCCTATCAAACACTTTATACTTGTTTGGCGACCGTGGCGAAGCTTTCTGCTCCAATGGCTCCATTCTATGCCGACCTATTGTATAATGACTTGAATGACATCACCGGCAAAGAAGAGAAGCAAAGTGTGCACTTGGCGACTTTCCCCGAAGCTGATGAAACGCTCATCAATAAAGACCTCGAAGAGCGCATGGCGATTGCACAACGTGCGTCATCAATGGTGCTCAGCTTGCGAAGAAAAGAGAAGTTGAAGGTTCGTCAGCCGCTAGCTAAAATCATGGTGCCGGTGCTGAATGCCGAATTTGAAGCGCAATTTAAGGCGGTGGAAGACATCATCCTTTCCGAAGTGAATGTGAAAGAGGTGGAATATATCACCGACACGGAAGGCGTGATTGAAAAGCGCATCAAACCAAACTTCAAGACACTCGGACCGAAATACGGCAAAATCATGAAGCTCATTGCTGCCGAATTGGCGAAATTCTCGCAAAGCGACATTGCGCAACTCGAACGCAATCAGGGTGCAGAGTTGGAAATCAATGGCGAGCAAGTTATCTTAGAAATGACCGATGTGGAAATCACCACCGAAGACATTCCGGGCTGGTTGGTGGCTAGCGAGGGCGAATTAACCGTGGCACTCGACATCAATGTGAGCGAGGAATTGAAGCAAGAAGGTATCGCACGTGAGTTTGTCAATAAGATTCAGAACCTCCGCAAAGAGAGTGATTTTGAGGTAACCAACCGCATTGCAATTACGGTTTCAGCGCATGAATACTACAATGCAGCGGTGGAAGCGTTCAAAGATTATATCTGCAAACAAACATTGGGCGATAGTTTGGTGTTGGTGGATAAAGTGGACGGCGGAACAGAAGTGGAAATTGATGCTGATGTGAATGCGGTGATTGCAATTACAAAAATGTAATGTGTTAAGAAAGCGATAATGCTATCAGTTATTCCGATTTTTACTATCTTCGGAGCTTTATTTAGAGAAAAGATTGAAATATCAACTTAAAATCTACCAATATGACTGACAAAAAAAGATACTCAGATGACGAGCTGCAAGAGTTCAAAGAACTAATTTTGGAAAAGCTCGACAAGGCGAAAAAGGATTATGAGCTGTATAAAGGCGCAATGACTCAAAGCGATGGCAATGACACGCAAGACACCTCGCCCACCTTTAAGGTGCTTGAAGAGGGAGCGGCAACGCTGTCGAAAGAGGAATCTGGCAAGCTGGCGCAACGTCAGCAAAAGTTTATTTCGCATCTTTCAGCTGCGCTCATCCGAATTGAAAATAAGACCTATGGCATTTGCCGTGAAACAGGTAAGTTAATTTCAAAAGAACGTTTGCGCGCTGTGCCTCATGCCACGCTGAGCATCGACGCTAAGAGAAATCAGTAATGACAAAACTTCAGAAATCAGGATTATTAATTGCCCTCATCTTAATCATCGACCAAGCATCAAAGATTTGGATTAAAACCAACATGATGCTCGGCGAGGAGTTTAATGTGTTGGGCGATTGGTTTAAAATCCACTTCGTGGAAAACAACGGTATGGCATTTGGCTTTGAGTTTGCTGGCGAATATGGCAAGGTGTTTCTCACCGTCTTCCGAATAGTAGCTGTAGGATTCATCGGCTGGTATTTGGTGAAGATTTGCAAGGCAAATAAATTGCCTATGGGCTTTATCGTCTGCGTGGCTCTCATCTTTGCTGGTGCGATGGGCAATATCATCGACTGCGTGTTTTATGGTGTGGTCTTCGACCATAGCTATGGGCAATTGGCACAACTCTTCCCTGAGGCTGGCGGATATTCGTCGTGGCTGCACGGCAAGGTGGTCGATATGCTTTATTTTCCTTTGATTGACACTCGCTATCCCGATTGGATGCCTTTTGTGGGGGGAAATACCTTGCAATTTTTCCGCCCGGTGTTTAATGTGGCTGATTCCGCCATCAGTGTGGGCATTGGTGCGATGCTGATTTTCTATTGGCGCACACTGAATGTGGAAATGGCAACGCCTAAAAAAGAATCATGATGAAAAAAAGAATGTATCTAGTTATGGCATGCTGTGCAGCGTTTCTGCTTTCATGTGCCGACCTCGACCCACTTCCATGGACACAAAACGATGCGTTCATCAGCACAAAATATGCAGCTGATTCGAGCCTCGTTCACGGTTTGTCTTTGTATAGTCGCTCGAATAAACGCTTGGCTTCATCGACTGCCACCACACCAAGTGGCGATGAAATTAGCATGAACGTTTACATCGCAAATCAGCCTTATGAGTTTTTGTGGGATGATGAGTTGTCGAGCGAATTGCCCGAAGCAGGTACTTACAGTTTCTATGCCATCACCAAAAGCGATGATAAAGAAGTGGAGGGTGAGGATGTGCTGAAAGACAAATATCTCGTGCCGACTAAGATTGTGAGCTGCGAATATGATTCAGTCTATTCGAAGCTCAATGTGGTGTGGCGCAAAGTAACTGATGCGAGTTATGCGGTGATGTATATCAAGAATGCTCAAAACAAGGAGGTCTATGCCACTTCAACTCTTACAGCAAACGACACTACCGAAACAATCACCGCTTCGAGCAAGCTTTGGCTTGCTATTGATGCAGTCAATCTCGTGGAAGGTGCTTATGTGCCAACCGAAGGAGAGGAACTCACCCTTCAAGTGGTGCACTACAAAAAAGATGCCACCGATGAAAACGCTAAATTGCTCGATGCCCGAGCAATTTGTACTTATGATTTCATTTGGCATGATTCTATAATCAGTGAGTAAGGGATTAGTAGTTAGTGTAAGCTTGCCTAATTGTGCAGTCCTCTAACTCATAACTCATAACTCATAACTCATAACTCAAAACTCAAAACATGATTCTAAAGGAGCAACTCAAAGAGTTAGCTGAGCGCGTTGGTGCGCTGAGGGGGTATCTTTGACTATGATGCAAAGATACTCGAACTAAAAGAAGAAGAAATTAAAACCCAAGACCCTGATTTTTGGCTCGACTCGAAAGCTGCCGAAGAACAGATGAAAGTCATTCGTGGCATTAAGGCTTGGACACAAGGCTATGAAGAAGTAGCAGCATCATATGATGACCTAGCGGTGCTTTTCGAGTTCTTCGAACTCGAAGAAGCAAGCGAAGAAGATGTCATGACACAGTATGAAGCTAGCCTCGAACTCATCGAGCAGCTAGAAGCTAAAAACATGCTTCGCAAGGAGGAGGATAAGCTTGGAGCGGTGCTCCGCATCAATGCCGGTGCCGGAGGCACGGAAAGCAATGACTGGGCAGATATGCTCATGCGCATGTATCTCCGCTATGGCGAGCAGCACGGCTACACGGTGAAAGTGTCGGAATTTAACGCTGGCGATGAAGTGGGCGTGAAAAGTTGCACCATCGAATTTGAGGGCGACTATGCCTATGGGCATTTGAAGAGTGAAAATGGCGTGCATCGCTTGGTGCGCATTTCGCCATTCAATGCGCAAGGCAAGCGCATGACTTCCTTCACTTCGGTATTCGTTGCTCCGCTAGTGGATGATTCGATTGAAATCGAAATCAACCCTTCCGACATCACTTGGGATACTTTCCGCTCGGGCGGAGCTGGCGGTCAGAACGTCAATAAGGTGGAGACAGGCGTGCGCTTGCGCCACGCTCCCACGGGAATTGTCATTGAAAACACCGAAAGCCGTTCGCAATTGGGCAATAAAGAAAACGCCATGCGTTTGCTGAAATCACAACTCTATGAGCTAGAACTTCGCAAGCGTCAGGAGGTGAGCAATGCCATTGAAGCTGGCAAGAAGAAGATAGAGTGGGGCTCGCAGATTCGCTCCTATGTGCTTCAACCCTATAAGCTAGTGAAAGATGTCCGCACCTCACACGAAACAAGCAATGTGCAAGCAGTGCTCGATGGCAAGATTGATGGTTTCATCAAGGCATTCTTGATGGAATTTGGTGGAGAATAAAAGTTGACGCAAAAAAAGTTTCCACAACTAATTATTGATTTTCAATGGATTTCGAAATTACTTGAAATTTTTATGCATTTTATTTTCAAACATATTTGGTAGATTAAAATAATAGCTCTACATTTGCATCGTCTTTAAAGAAAAGGCATAATGATTGACCCATGGTGTAATTGGCAACACGTCTGATTTTGGTTCAGAAGAGTCCAAGTTCGAGCCTTGGTGGGTCAACCTAGATAAAGCGCAAATCCTTACAAACAAAGGGTTTGCGCTTTTTGATTTTATCAATGTGGGATACATTGGGCAAACATTTGTAGTCGTTTTTCTTCTTGCTTAGATTCTAATGAGTGTTTTTTGGGTCAGTTCATAATTTTGGGACAGTTCATATCGTGGGGCGGGGAGAAATAAAAAAGCCCGAACCTGTCTTGCGGGTTCGGACTTTTGTTTTCAAAGTGTGTGTTTGCGAAGGCATTCTTCGCACAAAGTGTGTATGTGTTTTATCAAATGACAATTGATATGCGCTCATCAACTACCCTTATGATTTGTACTTGCAAAATAAATGATTATAATCCTAACTGCACTTGACAATTGTCAAAAACGCTATCTTCGAGATTTTTTTTTGCCCTGCGTGCGATTATATTGTTTTAGTTAGTTGTTTTTGCTATCAGAATAGCTTTCTGCAAAATCTTTTCTGGCAAAAATATCGTTTGCACACATGCGTTTGTCAATGGTGCATTTTACGTTAAGTATTGTCCAATAAAAAAAGCTCAAATCAATATGATTCAAGCTTTTGTTTTCAAAGTGTGTGTTTGCAAAGGCGTTCTTTGCGTAGTGTGTGATTTTATCAGAGGTGGCATCAAAAACGGAGAAAAAACTAGGCTGGCTAGTTCTTTAATCTTGATGTTCCCTTATAATTTACACTTGCAAAATAAGGCAATTGACGCGAGAAACTACTTGATAAAAATCAAGAAAAATTGATTTTCAAAAAAGAAACGACATTATTGTTCATCACGACTATCTTTTCTTTCGTTTTTCGAGTAATCCATGTGTGAGCTAAAGATGGAAAGCGCAGCGATTCGGAGATAAATATGGATTCTCTAATTGCAATTTTTGGCTTGCCCACAAAAAAAGAATAACTTCGCATCTGAATAATTAAAAATACAGAATCATGTTTTCAGGAATTGTAGAAGAATATGGCGTGGTGAAAGCCATCGAGCGCGAGCAAGAGAATTATCACTTTACCCTCACATGCTCATTTGTCGATGAGCTTAAAATCGATCAAAGCGTGGCGCACAATGGAGTGTGCCTGACGGTGGTGAGGCTCGATAGAGCGGCGAAAACCTATACCGTAACTGCCATCAAGGAAACTATCCTTAAAACCAATTTAGGCACTTGGCAAGTGGGCTCGAAAGTGAATCTCGAGCGTAGCATGATGATGAATGGTCGCCTAGATGGGCATATTGTGCAAGGGCATGTCGATCAGACGGCTACTTGTGTGAAAAAAGAAGAAGCCGACGGTAGTTTCTACTTCACATTCCAATATGACTTCAATCGCGATATGGCAAAACAAGGCTATATGACTGTGGAAAAAGGTTCTGTTACGGTGAATGGTGTGAGTCTCACGGTGGTGAACTCGCAAGCTGAGTCCTTCCAAGTAGCCATCATTCCTTATACTTATAATGAAACCAATTTCCACACCTTCGAGCCGGGCTCAGTGGTGAACCTCGAATTTGATATTATTGGAAAATATTTGGCGAAGCTGAGTAGCTTTTAGGGCTTTTTAGGCTGTGCCGGTGGCGCATTGCTTTTAGCGCATTGCCTAGCGGCGCAGCCAAAGCACGAAGTAAAGCACGAAGTAAAGCAGCGCAGCTAAAGCAGCGCAGCTAGTTCCTCCACATAGCTTCGGTCATTTGCCAGTCGGGGGATTTTGTTTTGTCCGCCGACTTTGCCACGTTGCTTCATCCAATCATAGAATAACCCTTGGCGCGCCACGATTACTTCGGGTGTGTTGAGGGTTATGTTTTTATGTCGCTTTGCTTCATAGTCGGAGTTGAGGGTCTTCAGCGTGTTGTCGAGCACCGAGATGAAGTGAGGGAGGTCGTCGGGGGCTTGTTCAAACTCAATAATCCATTGGTGAGCTCCTTTAGCATTCTCGCTCATGAAGATGGGGGCGGCGGTGTATTCTTTCACCAGTGCACGCGTGCGCTCGCACGCCACTTTCAGAGCTTCTTCGGCATTGTCCACAATGAGTTCTTCGCCAAAGGCGTTGATAAAATGCTTGGTTCGTCCGGTGATTTTAATCTTGAAGGGATAGCGTTGGGTGAACTTCACGGTGTCGCCGATGAGGTATCGCCACAATCCGCCGTTGGTGCTAATCACAATGGCATAATTCTTATTGAGTTCCACTTCGTCGATGGTTTTCACTGGTGGATTTTCTTTTGAAAAGTCCTCCATGTCGATAAACTCATAATAGACACCAGAATCGAGCATGAGTAGCATGTCTTGTTTGTCGGGTTCATCTTGAATGGCGAAGAATCCTTCGGAAGCGTTGTAGGTTTCCATGTAGTTCATCTTCTCCGAGGGGATAATTTTTTGGAACTGCTCGCGATAGGGGTCGAACTTGATGCCGCCATGGAAGAATACTTCAAGGTTCGGCCATAGCTCGCTGATGTTTGGTTTGCCTGTTGCTTCGAGGAATCGTTGGAGCATGATGAGGTTCCACGAGGGCACGCCCGAGATGGAGGTGATGTTTTCGTTTTTGGTGGTTTCGATAATCATCTGCACTTTTTTCTCGAAATCATCAATCAACGCCACTTTGGCTTTTGGCACACGAATCAAATCCGAACCAAAGGGAGCATTCTCAATCAAGATAGCGGACAGGTCGCCATAGAAAGATTCGGTGTTGAAGCTGTTGATTTGGTGGCTTCCGCCGAGTGTTAGTCCTTTGCCATAGACGATGCGCGATTCGGGATTGTTCTGAAAATAAATTGCCATGACATCTTTAAATCCCCGATAGTGCACACTTTCGAGCGAGTCTTTACTCACTGGGATAAACTTGCTCTTATCGTTGGTGGTGCCTGAAGATTTGGCAAACCATTTCACACTGCCCGGCCAGAGGATGTGCTTTTCGCCTTTAAGCAGTCGGTCGATGTAGGGTGAGAAGTCCTCATAAGTGCGAATAGGCACGAGCTTTTGAAAGTCGCTCCGGTTTTGAATCTTCCAGAAGGAGTGTTCTTGCCCAAAGGCAGTATTTTCAGCTTTGTTGATTAAGTCGAAGAGCACTTCACGCTGTACCTCCACAGGGTGTTCCTTAAATAAGTCAATTTCGACCAATCGTTTGTAGTTAATCCAATTGACAAGAGAATTTAGTATCGCCATGATGATATTTGATTTGGAGGGGCTAAGATAAGGTAAAAAGTAAAAAAGTAAAAGGTAAAAGGAGCAAAAAAGGCACCGACCGAAGTCGATGCCTTTATGCTTACAGCCTAAAGCTTATTGCTTACAGCCTATTTTTGAGCCACTTTTCGTTTGGATGATTTCTTATAGAGGTCATAAACGAGTGGAGTAGCCACGAAGATTGACGAATAAGTACCGATACCGACACCGAGCAACAAGGCGAACACGAATCCACGGATAGAAGTTCCGCCGAAGATGAAGATTGCCAAGATTACCACGAAGGTACTCAATGAAGTAGAGAAGGTACGGCGAAGTGTTGAGTTCATCGCATCGTCGAGGTTTTTCTCCATGGAAGTTTTTGGGCGACCTTTTAGGTATTCACGGATACGGTCGAACACCACCACGGTATCGTTGATTGAATAACCCACCACAGTCAGAATCGCAGCGATAAACGCTTGGTCGATTTCCAACGAGAATGGCAAGATGTGGTGGAACAACGAGAATATTCCAAGCACAATGATACTATCGTGCGCCAAGGCAGCCACTGCACCCAAACCGAATTGCCATGTGCTGAATCGCATCAAGATGTAAAGGAACATCACAATCAATGAGAAGATAATTGCAATCACTGCATCTTTCTTGATATCATCAGAAATCGTAGGACCTACTTTCGATGAGCTCATGCGATATTGCGTGTCGAAAGTGTAGATGTCGGTGCCAGCAGGGATAAATCCGCCTTCCACCAAGCCTTGAAGCAAGAGAGCGTCCACTTCTTCATCAACTTCAATAGAAAGTTCGTCGATTTTATGGGTAGTTGTGATTTTCACTTGATTGTTGCTACCGAATGTTTTCACCTCAGGAGCTTTCTCAAATGAATTACCGAGAGCTTTCGCCACTTCAGCTACTTTCACTTCGTCTTCGAAGCGCACCACATAGCTGCGTCCACCTTGGAAGTCGATGCCATAGTTGAAGCCACGAGTAGCGATTGAAATCAATGAAATCACAATCATAGCTGCTGAAATATAGTAAGCCACTTTGCGTTTTTCGAGGAATTTGATGCTCGTGTTGCGCAACCAGCCGTCAGTAGCTTTTGAAGTGAAGGTAATGTCTTTGCCTTTTTTCAATCGCCATTCGAAAACTAGGCGAGTGATGAAGATGGCACAGAACAAGGAAGTGAAGATACCTACAATCAAAGTAGTTGCGAAACCTTTAATCGGACCAGAACCGAAGATATAAAGCACGACACCTGTCAAAAGCGTAGTCAAGTTACCGTCGACAATGGCAGAGTAAGCGTTTTTGTAACCATCTTCGATGGCAAGTTTCAAGCCTTTGCCAGCACGGAGTTCTTCTTGAATACGCTCATAGATAAGCACGTTCGCATCCACCGACATACCGATGGTCAGCACGATACCCGCAATACCGGGCAATGTGAGCACTGCGCCAAGCGAAGCCAAGACACCCATGATGAAGAAAAGGTTGAGCAACAAGGCTAAGTCAGATGCAAGACCGGCACGTTTGCTATAAAAGAACAACATGTAAACCAAGATTAAGCAGAAAGCGATCACAAATGACCACAAGCCACTTTGAATAGCTTCTTGACCCAATGATGGTCCCACGATTTCCTCTTGAATAATGTGTGCAGGAGCTGGCATTTTGCCTGATTTCAAGATGTTTGCCAAGTCTTGTGCAGCCTCCACCGACTCCATGCCAGTGATTGATGAGCGACCGCCTTTGATTTCACCGTTCACCGTTGGGAATGAAATCACAAAGTTATCCAATGAGATAGCGATTGATTTGCCCACATTGTCTTTGGTGAGGCGAGCCCATGTTTTCGCACCTTCCGAGTTCATCGTCATTGACACCTCTGGTTGAGCGCCTGTTTGTGCATAGTCTTGACGAGCATCCACAATCACATCGCCAGTGAGCGGAGCCACGCCACCGCGAGCCGTTGCTTTCAAGGCAATCAAGCGATAGTAGTTGCCTGCTTCATCAATAGCGCGCGAAGTCCATGCAAATTTCATAGTGCGAGGAATCACCGCTTTCACTTGTGGCAAAGCCAAGTAGGCATTCACCGTAGCTGTATCTTTCAGGTGAGCCACGCCAACAGCAGGACCTGGATACATTTGTCCATCGGGCGAAGCACTTGGGGGGAGCACAGCGAAAAGAGGGAAGTTGTTTTTGAAATCTTCCATTTGGGCATTCATATCAGCTTCGCCCAATTCAGCAAGCACGTCATCACCTTCTGCTTCTTCTGTTGCTTCAGTAGCAGTAGCTTCTTCAGCAGGTGCACCTTTTTGAAGAGTCAAATAGTCTTTCACCATCTCATTGGCTTGCACCAAGTAAGGGTAAACCTCACTGTTTTCATAAGTTTCCCAGAACTCCAATGTGGCAGTTCCTTGGAGGAGCTTGCGCACACGCTCGGGATTGTCCACCCCGGGCAATTCCACCAAGATGCGACCCGAAGTTTCGAGCTTTTGAATGTTTGGTTGCGCCACCCCGAAGCGGTCGATACGCTGACGAATCACTTGGAAAGCGTTGTCGATAGCGGCATCGGTTTCGGTGCGAATGATGCCAATCACTTCGTTGTTTGACATGGTAGGATTGATTTTACCACGCAAATCTTGGGTGTTAAACACGGCAGCCAATTGGGCATTCGGGTCGGTTTCGGCGAAAGCTTTCGCAAAAAGCGTTACGAAATCATCTTGACTGTTTTTTTGCATCTCTTGGGCTTTCGCCAAGGCGGCAGTGAAAGTTGGGTCGGTGCTGTTGTTAGAAAGAGCTTTGATGAGTTCCACCACAGAAATCTCTAGTGTTACGTTCATCCCGCCTTTAAGGTCAAGACCGAGGTTCATTTCCAAGCCTTTCACGTCGCGATACGAGTAGTCTTTGAGACCTAATACGCTATACACTGTTTCGCCTGAAATCGAATCAATGTAGGCAGCTTGTTTTTGCTTGTCTCCTTGGGCATAGACGGCAGCGTCTTTTTCGACCTTGCGAGCCACCCAAGTGAATGCAAGCTGATAGACACATACCAATGCTAAGAGAATAGCAAAGGTTTTGATTAATCCTTTGTTTTGCATTTGTTTAAGATATTAATTTATTGTATTTGAATTTTATTGCTTTGCCGATGGAGCAAGGGCTGCGCTGCATGAGCTTCGCGGCTTTGCCTGAGGCGCGATGGCTGCGCCGCTGTTAGGCGTGCAGGGGTTCATCGTCGGAGTTCGACTGATGAACATGTGTGAAGCGGGCGAGCGAAATGCTCGGAGTGAAGCCCTGCTTAGTGTCAAGCTTGTGGGCATGCGAAGTCGCCAAATGAAGAATGCCTTGTGCGGCAGTGGGGCTGAAAAGCTCGGCAAAATGCTTGTCGCTGAAATCAGTGCACGCCCCATTTTGCATTAATTTGAAGGAGTTGCTGGCGCTCACTGCGCAAAGTTGGAGCACTTGGGTGCGGGTGTCGGTAGCGTCTTTGTCCTCTTGGTGAAGGATGTTTTCCACTCGCTCCGAGAGGTTAAGGTTCAGACTAGCAACGTAATTATCAAAGGCATGTGCTCCCACAGCTACTGCTAAAATGAGCAGCAGATGGCGCAGATGTTTGTGAATTAAAGAGGCAGTCTTATTCATAAGGCGCAAATATATTTAATTTCATTTAAATAGAAGTATTTTTTTCTGAAAATCACGTTTTAAAATCACGTTTTAAAATCATAAGGGCAAAGATTCCTTGTTCTAAAAGTGAAGTATTTGCCGCTTTGTGATTTTTGACACTTTATTATTCGAAACACGAAGCATATTTTTTTCACTCCGACCTTTGTTTTTCAAAATGTGGAGCAGAATTTTTTCATTCCGACCTTTATTATTCGAAACACGAAGCATATTTTTTTCACTCCGACCTTTGTTTTTCAAAATGTGGAGCAGAATTTTTTCATTCCGACCTTTATTATTTAAAACACGAAGCATATTTTTTTCACTCCGACCTTTGTTTTTCAAAATGTGAGGCAGAATTTTTTCATTCTGACCTTTCTTTGCAAAATAAAATGTTTCTAGAGAAAGTTTCATTGGAATAATTTGCTGGCATATATAAAAGACTGTATATTTACGAATGCAATCTTCATGTGGCGAAATCAGACCCACATGAGAACTCTCCTAATTTTTTAACGATTAAAAAAGAATCAAATGAAACTCGAAGATTTAAACATGGCAGATAATGCATTTAGCTTTCATCGTGATGGGCATCGGAATTTTAGTAATAGAAACTTTATTGTCGCTATCAGGGATTTGACTTTTCCAGACAATAACCTTGTGCCTATTCTTTATTATCAGAATGGAAATGTTGTGGGAGTCGATTCCTATGATATGAGTAAGGTTTTGACTACGAATGACAAATATCAGCCTAATGTTGCTCCGCTTTCAGAGCGTTTTTTACCATCGCAATTAGTCAAAATATCCTATGGAAATGTTCTTAGTAATGATCAATGGCATGAGGGCTCTTTTTATCCTCGTTGTCGCACTTTTCACACTCATGTAAACCCACTAAACAATGAGCTGGTAGAGATTTTTAATGGAAATATTGACGAAGCAAATGGGCGTGTCAGAATTTATGATGCTTATTTTCATTCCTTGATTTCAGATTCTTATATTGCCTCAAAGACGCCTTTTTTTGTAGAGACAGACGGTCGATTAATCGGACCTTTTTGCGCCTTGAAAGATGAGGGAGAGGGATTTTTTACGGTGGAAAAAAATGATTGGAAGCCATTCGGAGAATATGAAAATAACGACAAAACGTATTATTCAGCAATTGTAAATAATGTAGAGCGAAAGTTTATCATTCCACCGTCAAACACACTCACGCTTATTGCGGAGCTTGATTTTCTTTCTAACGACAATGTGCTGCTTGAATTTGCACGGCGAATTAATGATTCGGGATTGGATGCTGAAAAAATCGAGCTGACTATTCGGGCTTTAGATGAAATTTCAAAGCACCCTTCGCTGGAGACTATCTTGGAAAGAAACCAACGAGTGAGAGATGAGATAGAAAAAACAAACAAAGTGTTGGAGTCCGACCATGAATTATTAAGCCTTCTTCCGCAGTCGGCGCTGATTCGTGAAAGCATTCGTGAATTGGAAGGAATGAAAGAGGCTATCGGTCAGACTAATGCCAGCTTAGTTGAAAAGCAAGAAGAATTAAGCCAAGAGCTTGCCAATATTGAGCGTCAAATTACTGAAAAACAAGAGCTGTCGGAAAATGCTATTCGCGCCCAAAAAGAAGAGTTTGAGAAAAATAGTGCGGAATTATATGAGTTGATTGATCGGCTGGCTACAATAAAAGACGGGCTTGAACAAGACATCACCTGCATACATCAGGATTTGAGTCTTCAAGAGTTGGAGGACTGTGTGCAAACCAAGCAAGCGGAAGTCGAAAAACTAGCGCAGGAGAAAGAAGAGCTGGAAACGGTGCTGAAACAGCTTAATAAAGAAAACATCGAGGCGCAAAAAGATGGGCAAAAACAGCTGGTTGAGCTCATCAAGCAGAAAAAACATTTTGACTTCTTAAGCGGTCGTGAATTGGAGAGTTATGATTCTTCACCAGAAGAAACAGCCTATTTTAAAATAGATTATTGCAGCAATCCTGCCCATGAGGATTATGGCTCATTCCGAAACTTAGTGGTGGAACTATTGGCAAAACAGGGGCGGAATTTTCCGCTTCACTTTGTGGATAATCTGCTCATTTCGATACATCAAAATCCATTGACAATATTTGCGGGCTTGCCCGGAACAGGGAAAACAAGCTTGGCGCGCATCTTGATGCAGATTCTCACTCCTGCCGATCGTCGGGTGGAAATCCCTGTGCATCGTGGGTGGACTTCGCAGAAGGATCTCATTGGATTTCACAATCCGCTCAATAATAAATTCCACCCCTCATCGACAGGCATGTATGGGCTGTTGAAACAAATCAATTTGGAAACTCAAAACTATGACTACCTCAACTCGCCGCTTGCCTACATTCTTTTGGATGAAGCGAACTTAAGCCCGCTGGAGCATTATTGGTCCACGTTTTATAATCTGACCGATTCGGTGGCGCGTGAGAAATCACCGTTGCAATTGAACCTTGGCGGCTCGACTCAGATTGTCTATCCGAACAACATCCGATTTGTCGCCACCATCAACTATGACCAAACCACTGAGCCTTTGTCGCCACGCATCCTCGACAGGGTCAATGTGATTCAGCTTTCGCAGCAAACACAATTTGAAAACAATATCATGTTTGCAAGCGAAGAAATTCAACACCTGAAACTTGCCTATGTAAAATGTATCGAATACTTCGGCTTGTTTGATTTCAAAAGCCAAAGCATCAGCTTGTCCCTTCCCAGCCAGCTAGAATCAGTCTATACGCAGATAAAAAACCTGCTCCAAAGAATACAAATATTTGTTAGTCCACGAGTGGAATTTGCCATCAAAAGATATTGCACGGTGGCATGCACGGTGATGGACGACGAAATACTTGCGCTAGATTATGCTGTGGCTCAACGAATCTTGCCGATGATTAATGTGCATGGCGCAAGTGCTGGGGAAACGTTGAAAATTCTATTGGAGCTGTTTAAAGACTATAAGCTGGCGATTTCAACAGAGATTTTGCAGAAAATAATTCGTCGAGGAGAAGATGATAGCTTCTTTGAGGGAACATTTAATTACTTTTCATCGCTTTCTTATGCTCAAAGTTTATAGTTTCGATGGCGGGCGTCGAAAGATGTTAAAGCCTGTAGATGGGAAATATGTCGTGATTGAAGATCGCGACTATGTCTTGGAGTATGTTTGCAAAAATCCTCAAGACAGCACCATCTATATCGAAGGCGTTCCTTTGGAGCCTGCCGACTATGCCACTCTCTCGCAAGACTGCACGCTAACAATCAGAAAGAAATTTTTCATTGATATCTTTGGCTATGCTCTCGTGGAAATAAATGGTGAAGAGTTTGTGTTTGACGTTGCGCTAGAAAAGTTCAAAATCAGCGATATTGATGAGATTTTTGCGTTTCTATGTAGTCGAGATGAAGGCTTTTTTAGCAACTTCTATTCCACCAACTTTTCCACGCAAAAAGAATATTCCGAGAAGGTCGAATTTCTCTCTTTTGCCAAATCTTTTGTCAAATCTTTCGAGATGTTGCTGCCTGCTTTTGAGGCTCGCCCGCACACGAAAATCAAAAATATATTGGCGGAAGAAGACTTTTCGAGTTATCACATCACCTCCTATTCTATCGACTGGATATTCGATAATATCGACCGATTGAATTTTACGCCCCAACCGCTTTCGGGCGATTCCTACATCAGGATTAATCAGCACACAGCGGCAATAGATAGAATTGGAACACAGAAAAAAATTAATTCTTTCGACACCTATGAAAATGCAATCATCATGGGCTCGATGCTGTTCTTAAGCAAAAAGATTCAGCAACTGAAGGGCTCTTATCTTTCGATGATTGATTCGCATGAAATTACTGCCAAGTCAAGCGGCGACCATACATCATTTAATGACCTGATTAAGACTCGATATATTGAGCGATATCAAACGTCGCTTCAGGTGGAGAAGAAAATGAAGCAAGTGTTGTCGAGATATCAACGACTTTTTAGGCAGACTCCTGCAAGGATAGAAAAACCGATGCTGACAACGGTGTTTTCATCGAAAGAACACTATCGGAAAGCTTATTCCCTAATTAGAAGGATTCCAATCCACAATGCGGTGGGGCAGGAGCAATTGCAGATGGGAAGTATTAAGAAATTAAGCCAGCTTTATGAGGTTTATAATTTTCATATCTTGACCGATGCAATTAAAGAGGTGTTGCTCAGCAGTGCATTTAGCATTAAGGAATCAAGCTCGCGAAAAGATGGGATTATAAATCTCTCTAGCTTTTCCAGTGAGCGTTATTCCATCAATCTATACTATGAAAGGGTTATTTCGGATTCGACCCAAGGCGATTTGGTCAGAATTGACACCCGTGAAGGCTCAAGTTATTGCCCCGATTATATCTTGGAAATCATCAAGCATGAAAGACGGCATCGGGCAGAGCAGAAACTGTATTGGATATTTGATTCCAAATATTCGAAGCAAGAAACGGTGAAAAATATATACTTAAATGATTGTGTGCTTAAATATGTGTTAAACACGGGCATGTCCCATAATATCTATCAGAAGGCGGAAGGGCTTGTGCTGCTTTTTCCTGCGGGGAAAAGCGAGCAGATTGTCGCTAGTCGCATCTATAAGCCCACAATCGACTTGATTGTCTCGAAGCCGCAAGAAACAAGCGATGTATTTAATTATATCGCCGATTTGTTGCAGTCGAATCTCGATGATTTTTCCCTGAAACTAAAATACCAGAGAAGATATCAAGTCGCCGAAAAAACATTCCTAGAATTCTGAGCCGGAGATACGAATGTGAATTTTTACAAATGCAGGCATATATAACGCTAAAGGGCTTTCGGCATCTGTAATAATTTTGTAATTTTGGCATTTTATTTTTAGAAGCCTCCTTTAGCTTTAACACCGATGGATAAGAATATAGCCTCAGCCATGATTGCAGAACATGGACACATTGTGGAAGATGTGAGCCCCGATTTGAATTTGATTGACGAAATCACACGCCTAAAGAAAGAAAAGAATGCGGTAATCCTATGCCATTATTATGCCACTGGTGATTTGCAGGATATTGCTGATTTCATTGGCGACAGCTTGCAGCTTGCGCTGAAAGCGGAAGAAACAACGGCTGATATCATCGTGTTTGTCGGTGTGCATTTTATGGCAGAAACAGCCAAAATTATCAACCCCACTAAAAAGGTGATTTTGCCCGACACCAAAGCGGGCTGTTCGCTGGCTGATTCTGCTCCGTTGGCTGATTTCATGCGCTTTAAGGCGGAGCACCCCGACCATAAAGTGATTTCATATATCAATTGCTCGGCGGAGTTGAAGACAGTAACCGATATTGTCTGCACGTCCTCGAATGCGGTGCGAGTGGTGGAAAGCTTTCCGAAAGAACAAAAACTTATCTTTGGTCCCGACCGTAATTTGGGCAACTATCTAAACAGCATTACTGGGCGCGACATGTTGCTTTGGGATGGTGCTTGCATGGTGCATGAGCAGTTTTCAGTGGAAAAAATAATTCAGCTAATGGAGGAATTTCCAGAAGCGGATTTTATTGCTCATCCCGAATGCGAAAAGCCCGTGCTGCTTTTGGCAAAGCATATTGGCTCGACTTCCTCGCTGCTCGACTATGTGAATAAAAGCGACAAGCAGACTTTCATTGTTGCCACCGAGAGTGGCATCTTGCATCAGATGAAAAAAATGAACCCTACAAAGGTTTTTATTCCTGCCCCTGCCAACGATTCTACTTGCGCCTGCAATGATTGCGAATATATGAAGCTTAATTCAATCGAAAAGCTATATCGCTGTCTGAAATATGAAATGCCCGAGGTGTTGCTCGATGAGCAGCTTATCGAACAGGCGAAAAGACCGATTGTAAACATGATTGAGCTGTCGAAGTCTTTGGGCAAGTAAATCAACACCAACAAATATCACTAGAAATGCCCTATCGCAGACTACCCACTACCGATAAAGCCATATTGCGCGCCTTGGAGGCGGCTCTGGCGGTTGGTAAAACTACAATTCAACAAAATTTAGCCTACCAATATAATTCCTTGTTAGATTTGCAAACCATTCATGCCGAGTTCTCGGCAGCCTATGTGAAGCTGAATCGAGCGAAAGCAGATCAATATAGCAAATCGAAATCCTATAATCTGCTGTTTAACAAAGCAAGACTATTTGTCAGCCACTTCTTGCAAGTGCTCAACATGTCGATTGCTCGTGAAGAATTAAAACCCGAAGTGCGAGCTCTTTTCGAGCTTGAGGAGGGTGAAAAGTCGCTTCCCTCGCTGCTGAAAGAAGAAGAGGTGCTGCTTTGGGGGCAGCGAGTTATTGATGGCGAAGCACGCCGATTGAGTCAGGGCGGAATAGCGCAGCAAAATCCCTCGGCGGCAATGCTGCGGGTGTATGTCGAGCAATTAGATTCTGCCTATCGCCAGCGCAAGAAGTTGCAACGGCAGACCGAAGAAGCGGCGGCGGTCGTGAATGGCATCCGCGACAAGGCAAATGAAGTTGTCTTGCAGGTGTGGAATCAGGTGGAAAAGAAATTCGAGCATTTGCCCGAGGAAAAACGACGCCAAGAAGCGAGTCGATATGGCGTGGTGTATATCTATCGCCCCAGCGAGCGCAAGCGCCTGCTTGCCATGAAAAACCAGCTGAAAATAGAGTTTCCTTCCGACGATGAATAAGGGAATTAGTCGGTGCGCATGCGCCGCAAAAGATAGACTGAAAGCGTAGCGCCAGCAAGCGCCAACAATACAAAGCCGATGCTCACATCGCTAAGCGACTCAGGACTGAAGAATGAGCTTTCCTCGCTTGCTTGCCGATAAAACTCAAAGTGCAAGGCAAAACTGTTGTTGATGAAGTGCAGCGCAATGCTCACCCACAGCGAGCCTGAATAGCAGACAATATAGCCAAATAGTGCGCCTAAAAGCATGCGTGGAAGAAAACCATAGAACTGCATGTGAATAGCGCTAAAGATAAAGGCGCTTATCCAGATGCCCCAATGCGTGTTCTTGCTCATTTTGATGAATATCCGCTGCAAAGCCCCTCGAAACAACAATTCCTCGACCAAGGCAGGCACGACGGCAATCACTAAATAGTTAATCCAAATGGGTGCGTGGGGTTCGTCCACCATCTTTTGCACCACAAATTGCGCAAAGTCTTCACTTGTTTTCATCCATGTTTCAATCGACGACCACGCTTGAGGAAGTCTGACTTGCTCATTAATCAAGCCCGATAGGCTCACTATTGGCAAGGCAAGCACAAAGACGAGTAGGCAATAAAGCCAAGTTTGAAATCGAGCTTTGCCATCTAAGTAAAGATATTGAGCGGCTCGCTCGCCATAGAGATAAGCCAAAAGCAAAGAGGGAACGCCAAACATAAACACCGACTGCACTACTTGAGAGAAGCGAAGCAGGCTAATGTAGTTTGAATCGTCGAAATCCTGTTGGGCATAGAGCAGGCTCACTCCTTCCTGTCCCCCATAGAAAATTATTCCGCCGACAAAAGACAGCAGCATGCCTAATAAGGCACACAGCATGATGATGAATATTCCGAATAGCAACTGTTGAGTTGCTCGCATAGTTCTAAATGATGAAAACATAGTTGTTAGGGGGTATTCCAATTCGTAATTGCTAATTCGTAATTCTCACTAGCGCTTCACGCTTCTTGCCATCCATGAGGATTTCGAGGTCTTGCGCAAAGCGATAGTGGCGCACATATTCTGTTGATTCAATCAATTCGGCATGCGTTTTGAGCAATTGCTCGTTGAACGTGGCATCTTGCATTCCATAGGGGATGGAGAAATAGCCCACATTCATCGAGGTTACATTGTGGAAGAAGTGTGAGCCTAGCGACCCTTCGAGAGGGAAGTCGGGCAAGCCCAATTCAACAATGACACGGGCTCGTGAAATCTCCGACCATGCCACGGGGATGCCCGTGTGAGGGTCGCGCGTGCCCCAACGCCCGGGACCAGCGAGCACATATTCTTTGCCAGTCAATTTCTTATTGAAGTAGTTCACCTCTTGGGCTATTTGTTCTGTTTTGAGCTTATTGAAATGTTCGCTCGACACATAGATAACATCGTGAATCCCCTCTAGTTGCCCATGTCCCATGCCATTCTTGGCATACATCAGACAGCTTTCAGCATCATGCTTGCCAAGCTCAATGTGCAACTGCTGGTCGTTGCGGATGAGCGGTTTGATTTGCAGAATATAGAAGGTGGGCACGCCACGCTCGCCAGCGTCGAGGTCGATGGCATATTCCATCTCAACAGGCGAGCCCATGGCATCGCGGAAGATGCGCAATAGGAAGCTGATGGTCTCGGCT
>JBKECD010000119.1:0-7582 GCA_047974225.1 Mangrovibacterium sp. | reverse complement strand
CTTAGTCGAGCGTTGGAACAAGTGGTCATTCGGAATATAGATCCGATTGAAAAACTCAGAGAATATATTCTGACAAAGTTAAAGACGTATCGAAGCTTAGCTAATTTTTATCATGCCTTAGAAAAGGATGTGATGGCGATAGGTTTTGTAGATGATTTGATGGTGAAGTATAATCAAGAAGAAATTCGGATGATTAAGCGTATTTTGATTGAAGGAGTGCGCAAAGGTGTGTTTGATGTCAGTCGAGATTTGAATTTGATTGCGACAGGAATCACAACAGCGATTAAAGGACTCGAAGTGCCATTGAGTGCAGGAAGCTATATGGATGTGAACTTAGAGCAAAGTGTGGATAATATTCTGCGGATTATCTGCTATGGAATCGCAAAAAGAGAGTAAAACAAAATTAAAACGATAAATATATAGTATGGCAAACGGATTTGGGAAAACATGGTGGGGCGAAAAATGGTTAGACTCGTTGAGCAATATTGACTACAGCAACCGCCTGCCTCGAGGGGCATCTTATGCACGCAAAGGGGCGGTGAGTAAGGTGAAAATAGACGGAAATCACATTGTGGCAAAAGTCGAAGGAAGTCGTCCGCGCCCCTATAAAGTTGATCTCATTCTGCCGCCATTCTTTGAGCCAGAGCTAGGCAATTTCATTGAAGAAATCATCAAGCGACCCACCATCATTTCCAAACTGTTGAACCGCGAACTCGATCCCACCATCATGGATATTGCTGAGAAGTGTGGACTGAAAGTTTTTCCTAAGCAATGGAGCGATTTGAAGATGCAATGTTCTTGCCCCGATTGGGCAGTGCCCTGCAAGCATTTGGCATCGGTCATTTATAAGGTATCCTCGGAAATCGACAACGACCCGTTCTTGGCTTTCTCGCTCCATAATGTAGATTTGTTTGAAGAACTCAGCAAACGAGGAATTGTGTTGAAAAAAGAAGCCATTGAGATACCGAAGCTGAAGAATCTACTACTAGAAAAATGCGCTGCAAAAAAAGAATACAATCCCGAAGATGCCTATCAGAAACTCTCATTTGCAGAACTGAATCCAATTCACGAGCCGCTTACCGCTCTACTGACTCCTAACCCAGCTTTTTATTCCGCATCGAAAAAAGATTTCAGAGAGAGTTATTCAAAACATCTCAATCGAGTGGTGAAAAACACTCAAAAAGCCACTAAGGGAGCTGTAAGTCTAGCTACTTTCATCTCGAATGCCTATGCTGAAGATGTCCAAATCAACTACCATTCTGAAAATACCATCATTCTTGATGACTCGTTGAAAGCCAAGGTTAGCATTGATAATAGTCGTTTTTCGGTGAAAGAATTTCTCCAGCAATTAGCTCAAATTCAGCAAGCGGGAACATATGACTATCAACCCTCGACAGCAGCTTTACACACAGCTCTCAACCTTTCGGTACACCTAGTTGCCAATGGCGCAATCGTGCCACAGGTGGTGCAGATGCCCGATAAAGAATACGCTGTGCGCTGGTTGCCTGCTATGCTCAGCAAAACAGTGAAATCCTTAGTTGATGAGCTCGACAGCATGCTTCCTCCCGATATATTCATTTGGGAAGAAGCCAATCGAAGCCGGAAAATCACCAGCAACCGAGCTGTTAATCTCCTTGCATTGTTTATCTCTGAGCTAGTCAACTTGGCAAGCCATCAGGTGAATGATGATTTATTTGAATCGCTATTCTTCAAATCAACAAGCTATGCTTTTGCCAAGCCCGGTGAAAATGCTTTGCCCGGTGGGATGATGACATGGTTGCAGAAATTCTATCTTTCGCAAGATAAATACAAACCAATTCTTTTTGTAGAAGAGTTGCCGAACGATTCGTTTGCCATCAAAATTAATGTTCAAGACACTAGCGATAGCATGGGCGCATCTATTCCACTGCTCGATGTGCTCACAAAATCGGATTTCAACAGTTCTCGCTTCGAAATTCTCCAATCAGTGTCGCAACTCAGTGGCTTTATTGATGGGCTCGATGATTTCATTAACAGTGCAGGAGAACGAGAGGTTGTGATGCCCAATAGCACATTTGCGCCCTTCCTGATGCAAATTATTCCAGCCATTCAATTGCTCGACATTCAAGTGATGTTGCCCAAGTCGCTCCAAGAGGTGCTTCGTCCGCAAGCTAGTGTGAAGCTCAAGCGCAAAGCCGAAACCGGTGGAAAATCATTCCTCCGATTAGATAAACTGCTCGACTTTGAGTGGCAGGTAGCGATTGGCAATTCGCTTTTGAGCGAAGAAGAGTTCCGAAATCTTCTGCTGAAATCAGAAGGACTGATAAAATTCAAAACAGAATATTTCTATGTTGATCAAAGTGATATGCTCAAGCTGCATAAACATTTTGCGCAAACCAAAGAAATGTCGGCTTTCCAAATGCTTCGCACCGCACTATCGGGCGACTATAACGGGGCTTCAGTCGGCATCACCGATGAAGTGAAAGAACTTATCAACGAACTCAACGACTTTAGCAAAATTGAGCTGCCTGAAAATCTCAACGCCACACTCCGACCTTATCAAGAGCGTGGGTTCTCGTGGATTTACCGTAATGCGCAGATTGGTTTTGGCTCAATCTTGGCGGATGACATGGGGCTTGGGAAAACACTGCAAGTGATTACGAGCATCCTCAAATTCAAGGCTGACGGCGTGCTCGATAAAAAGAAAGTGCTGGTGGTTTCGCCCACAGGACTGATCACCAACTGGGAAGCTGAGATTCAGAAGTTCGCCCCCTCGCTCAAGACAAGTATCTATCATGGCACAAGTCGAAGCCTAGACGCAAACAACGATTATGATGTCTTGCTCACCTCCTATGGCATGGTGCGAAGCGATGCAGAATTGCTAAAAAAACACAAATGGCACTCAGTGGTGATTGACGAGGCGCAGAACATCAAAAACCAAAACACCGCTCAGACCAAAGCCATCAAGTCGATGAAATCGGAAAACTTTATTGCGCTGAGTGGCACGCCTGTGGAAAACCGTTTGAGCGAACTGTGGAGCATTATGGATTATAGCAACCGTGGACTGCTCGGCTCTGCCAAAGAGTTTGCCGACACTTTCGGAAGTCCGATTGAAAATCAAAACGACTTTGCGGTGGCTGAAAAACTCAAAAAGGTAACGTCGCCATTTTTGATGCGCCGATTGAAATCAGATAAAAGCATTATTTCCGACCTGCCCGAGAAAATTGAAATCGACACCTTCGGCACGCTCTCGAAAGAGCAGACGGTGCTCTATGAAAAAACCCTCGAAAAGGCAATGGACGAAATAGAGGGCGTATCGAAGACCGACAGTAAATCGCTGTTTGTGCGCCAAGGATTGGTGTTGCAGATGATTCTTGCCTTGAAGCAAATCTGCAACCACCCAGCACAATTCCTGAAAAATGGAAAGACCGATGCTGCGCTCAGTGGGAAAGTTGAACTATTGTTTGACAAGCTCGATTCCATCGTAGCGAGCAACGAAAAAGTGCTGATATTTACCCAATTCACCGAAATGGGAAAACTTCTTGAGCAATTCATCACGGAGCGATACAACAATAAACCACTATATTATCATGGCGGTTGCACCATCAACCAACGCAAAGAGATGGTGGAGCGTTTTCAGACTAACCATGCCGATAAAATCTTTATCCTATCGCTCAAAGCCGCTGGCACAGGGCTCAACCTCACCGCCGCCAATCATGTGATTCACTTCGACCTCTGGTGGAATCCTGCCGTGGAGGCACAAGCCACCGACCGTGCCTATCGTATCGGGCAAAAGCGCAATGTGATGGTGCATCGTTTCATCACCAAAAACACCTTTGAGGAGAAAATCAACGAGATGATTCAAAGCAAAAAGGCACTAGCCGACATGACCGTCGCTACGGGTGAAAACTGGATTGGAAATCTGAGCAATAAAGAATTGCATGAGATTTTCGATAGATAGAATTGACTTCACCACGCCCTCAATCCAGCAAAATAAACACCGACCAATAATAGGCTTCGGGATATTTGCTGCGCACGAGGGCTTGGGCGGTTTGAAATGATTCTCGCTTGCTTTTGCCTGCCGAAAGATTTTGGTAAAAAGCATTCATCATCACTTGGGTAACCTCATCATTCACTTTCCAAAGACTCATGATGAGCGTCTGCACACCTGCCTGCTTGAAGGCTCGTTGCAGCCCATAGACACCCTCGCCCGACACTTCGCCCAATCCGGTTTCGCAAGCCGAGAGCACCGCCAAATCAGTGCTGCTCAAATCGAGTGCCGAAATCTCTTGTGCTGTGAGCACCCCATCTTCCACGCCTGTGGGAATCTCTTCGCCTTTCCACGCCCGATTGCCTCCTGCAAGAATCAGTCCCGAGCGATACATGGCATTGTCGCTCGCCGAACGGTGCTGATAGAAATCTCGCATTTGCGCATCTTTCAGGGGCAAGAAGAAACCATGTGTGGCAAGGTGAATCAAGTCGCACGACTGCCCCGAGAGTGTGCGAAACGATTCCTCACTACCATCGCCACCGGTGAAGAGCTGCACCGCCACCCCTGAAGACGCTAATCGTTCCGACGCATCTTTCACCTCCGCATAAGCCCCTTTCAGCGCACTCCAACCAGCACGATAGAGCGTGTCGGCATCGAAACCACGCATCGCAAAAGCATCACGAGCCGCATATTTCTCGCTTTGCGCCACCATCGCTTCATCATTCACCTCATAAGTCAAACCACCATAGAGCGCAGCTCGCTCGTAGGGCTTCGCCACGTTCTTTTGGCAAATCTGACTGGTGGACGATAGGCGATAGAGTTCATAGTTCTCACTCACTAACCGACCATCAGCCATTGGCAAAGTTTCGATAGGCAATTGGTGCAGCAGACCAGCAGGCGAAAAATAAAGTTTCTCGCCATCGGCGATATAATCAGTGAGCGGATTCCAAATCATCTTCGCCAGCTGCTTGCGGTTTTCCTCTTTGGACGCTTGGAAAGCCATCTTTCCTGCCAGCAACTCTTGCAGCTCGCTCGAGGTGCACAGTTTGACTAGCTTTGGCGCATCCCAATCCGACCGAAGGAGTAGGGCTGCATAAAACTCTGTTTCGTCATCGCCAACTAAATCCTCATAATAGCTCACAAACTCCACCGCCAATTCATTCGCTTTCAAGTGTCGCTTCACCTCCGTCCATTCCCCATCGAGGTGCTTGGTGTATTCCCCATGTTTCAGCACAAACTCCTGCAAGGCTTTTTCCTTGAGGCCTATCTGAAAGCTTATTTTCTCTCGCGCCGCTTCCTCAAAAGTCTGGTCGAGTTTATTGCGCAAGCCCACCAATGCGGCATAATCCGCCCGCGCCTGCTCATCTCCCACCTCTGCAATCAGCTCGTGCAGTCCCTTCGAGGTGTTCAGCAGCATCGCCTTAGTAACCAGTGCCGTGTTGAAAGCATATTGCGCACAAAGCGCACTTTGAGGGAAGTGATTAGCATAAGTAAAGATGCTTTCAAGATTCACATTCGACGCAACATAAGCCTCTCGTTGCTTCTCGCTAAGAAAGGAAAAACGTTGCTTTATTTTTTCAATAGATATTTGATAGAAGAGCGGAAGATGCGATTCGAGAGAGGGGAGGTTGTCGGTGAGGTAGTCTGTGTAAATAACATTCCCAGCATTTATGCCATCAGGATTTTGGGCAAGTAGATTTAAATTGATTTCGTGAGCTTTGGCATAATCTCCTTGATGCGAGTATAAATTTGCCAAAGAATTGAGTGAAAAATTATGATAGGAACTATTTTCTCCATATACATCCTTTCGGATAGCAGCCGCTTCAAGGAGCAAAGGCTCTGCTTCTGCAAATTCTCCTTGCGCAGAGAGCGAAACACCTAAAACATCTAAAGCAGCAGCCCTATTTTTTTTATCCAGAATGCTAGCCTGCTCATTTAATACTTGATTTATTATTCGTACGGCTTCTTCGTGATTCCCCACCATGCCTTCTGATTGTGCGAGTGCAATCCAATCAGTAGGATTGCCAGCGATGGACTCATAGAGTTCTAACTTTGTTTGAATAGCTGCTCGTTGCATTTGCAAGCTTTGTTCGTGATTCCCAATTTGAGAATATATCTGTCCGAGCACTTGCAGAGATGTTGCATAAACAAGATCTCGATTATCGAGTTTTTCTAATATCACATACGCCTCGTTTGCATATTTCTCTGCCAATTGCACATCTCCAATCTCTGTTGAATATATTTCAGCCAATTTGAGTAATATGCTTGTATGTATTTGGAGTTCATGTGTTTCAGTAGGGGTGTTTTCACATTGCAATAAAGAACGGTGGAGAATTTCAAGTGCAGTTTCAGGGTCTCCTTGTGTCCATCGAATCAGAGCAATATTATGCAATGTGTTTAAATTAGGTTCTGGAAGTAATTCTGCGTCGAGGTCTAAAGATTTGGCAAAAAGAATCTCTGCATTTTTGTAATCTTGTGCGTTAAAAAGCAAAGCTCCATAATTGTTTAATGCGGTGGAATATCCTTTGTGCGTCTCTTTCATCGGAATATTATCCCATATCAGCAGACATTGTTCATATTGTTCTTTCGCCTTGTTGAGAGCGTCTGTATCGTTAAGATGTTGCTCGTAATAATTGGCATATAGAGAAGCTAAATCCCCAACACGACCAGCATGCTCGATACTGTATTTTCCAAAGTGTTTGCGAGTGTGTTTGATTAGCGACTGAGACAATGAAAAAGCCTTTTCAGAGAGATTCAACGCAATATAGCTGTTTGAAATCATTCTGTATGTATCGTAGAATTTGTCGTTCACTTCAAAGAGCATTCCATATTCATCTGCCGAGACAGTTACATCTCGATATTTCGACAATTTGTATTGTTGTTGAATCAATCCTGTAAAAGCCAATTGAGCAAGTTCGACCTCCCTTCTCTTGAGATTTTTCTGCTTGCTCCAGAGATCTAAGCATTCTTTATAACAGTCGATAGCTTCCGAATAATTCTCATTAGCAACATGAGCCATTCCCAGATAATACAGTTCAGAAGCTAAGTGCTTCGGATAGTTTTTCCGGCATAGCGCAACATTTTCGAGTGCTATTCGGAGTGCATCCTGATGGCGACCGACAAGGCAATAACTTGAGGTTAGGTTTAAATATACTTGAAAATATTCTGTACTCGTTATTTGGTCGTAGAGTGTATCAGAGTGTTTTTCTAAAAGATAAATAGCTTCTTCAAGATATTTGATTGCCAGCTCCCAATTTCCTTGCTTTGTATGTGCAGTGCCAAGAACTTGATTAGGAAAATATAAAGCAGCAGGAGTGATTAATGTTGAGTCCAGTGCATTCAGCTCTTCATAAATAGCTAGATATTGGTCGATATTTTCCTCACATTTTGCATATCTTCCCAACACAATGTTTAAACATGCGGTGCCTATAAGCTCCTCCATGTCTGCCCTGAGTTTTCTTGCATTAGGCTCTTGCGCACAGCTTGGCACCGCCATTAAAACAGCTAACACTAAAAGAATGCTTTGGAATAGTTTGTTCATTGCTAAGTTTATGATTGTTGATGCAGCCAAAGATAAAGATATTAGTTGAGTGCAGCATCATAAATCTGCTG
>JBKECD010000024.1:0-27547 GCA_047974225.1 Mangrovibacterium sp. | reverse complement strand
TTCATAATCATCTCGATGGGCAGACCGTCAGATTTCATGCTTCGTACCATTTCAATTTTAGCTTTCTCCATTCCGATTGCTTCGCCTTCTTTTCTTCCTTCTTTTCTTCCAATCTCTTCGCCTTTCTTCATTCCAATCTCTTCGCCTTTTTTTATGGCGTCGTTTTGGAAGGAAAGCTCGGTGTTGATGATGTCGCAATACTTATAATAGTAGGCAAGTTCTTCTTCGGTATAGCTGGTTCTTTCAAGGATGCTTAGGGCTTGACTCACTTCGGGATTACCTAAAAGTTCGGCAGGGGCGGTTTGCATGCCGATTTCAACTTCGGTGAGATAGCGCAACCAAAGCACCGCCATTTTCTTGTCGCTAAAGGTCTCGGGACGAAACTTGGGAAGTTCTACAAACACAAATTCTAAGCCCTCAATCTGGTCGCTATTGTCCTGCACATTGTTGATGGTGTAGTGGTGATAGCATTCATCCCGCTTGCGGTCGTAGGTTTCATTGACCAAACTTAAAGCATAGATGGGTTGCAGCTTGTCGTAGGACATATTGCTGCCAAGCTGACCTGAATAGGCTTTTGTGGCATTAAGCAACACACGCGACATGAACGAGGGCGTCCAATGCATCTGCATTTCGACAATGAATTGCCGACCGCTATTGTCTTTACAGCGCACATCCACAATCGAGTTCTTTTTTCCTGGGATATCTGGCGTCATCTCTGGAGAAAGATATTCCACCGATAAAATCTGCTGGTCGCTTGCCAAAGGCAATAGGGCATTGAGCAAGCTCATCACTAGATTGTCGTGCTCGCCGAATACCTTCTTGAAGGTCAAATCATTCTTAGGGTCTAAATAGGACATGGCTGTGCATTATTTGTTTTTGCAAAAATACGATTTAATTGCGAATTAGCAATTGTACCCCGAAAGGGTATTCTGTAATAGCCCCAGGATTTCTCATTTATCCACACACCAAGCTAAAGCACAATGCTATTCAAATAGCCCCGAGCTGAAGGATGAAGTCCTCTTGCCACTTCACTTGGATTCGAGGCTAAAAACCATGACTGCACAATTAAACATGCAACTTTTAATCAAAACTGCACATTTAATTGTGCAGTTTGAGTATATTTGATGTATTAGGCAAGTATCTCTTGCCCAAAAGCAAAATTTCAGTCCCCTTAAACCAATAACAACGCACTTATGCATTTCAATCCCACCTCATTTCTTCTTTTGCTGCTGCTGTGCATGAGCGGTTTTGTGGCGGCGCAACCTCACAGCTTTTTATTCTATAATGTGGAAAATCTGATGGACACAAAAAACGACTCCATCACCAATGATGATGAGTTTGCCGCTGGCGGCACTCGTGCTTGGTCGGAATATAAAGTGCAGCGCAAAATCGACCACATCGCCAAGGTCATTCTCGCTTCCAATGGCTTCGACTATCCCGATGTGATTGGCTTGTGTGAGGTGGAAAATGTTCAGCTCCTCGAACGACTAATAAGCTCAACACCCCTGCATAAAGTCGGCTACCGATATATCCATAAAGAATCGCCCGATGGACGTGGCATCGACGTGGCAATGCTCTATCGCCCCGACCGCATCGAGCCGTTGAAATATAAATTTCATCCGCTGCAAAATGCACTGGGCGACACGCTCGCCACACGCGAAATATTATATTGCCAACTTGTGGCAGGCAATGACACGCTGCATCTGTTCATCAATCATTGGCCCTCACGCTATGGTGGCGAACTCAAATCAGCACCCAAACGCATGCTCGCCGCGCAAAGCTTGTGGAACGTTGCTAATAATACCGACTGCATCATCCTAGGTGATTTCAACGATGAACCTCACAATGCTAGTCTGCAATGGCTCTGCCAATCGTCGCATGGGCTTCGGAATCTTTCAGCGGATTGGAACAGACGCAAAGGCACGCTCAAATATCAGAGTGTGTGGAGCATCTTCGACCAAATCATCATCGCCGAGCGATTAAGTCAAAAGCTCATCCGAGCCGAAATTGTGGATCTCCCTTTCTTGCTCAAAGAAGATGAAAAATGGGGAGGCAAAAGACCTCACCGCACGCACTATGGCTATAAATATGAAGGTGGATATTCCGATCACCTGCCCGTAAAGCTGATTTTGGAGTTGCGATAAACGCCTTCCGACTTGTCGCAGAACTCATAAAAAACCATACCTTTGCAATGGATTTCAGAACTGAAAAAATCAAAACTCATCAACCATGACCGACTCCATAGATATTCGCCAACAAGAGAACCAAGACCGTGAAAACGACATCGACAAAAAATTGCGTCCGCTTTCGTTTTCTGATTTCAAAGGGCAAGACCAAATTGTGGAAAACTTGCAGGTATTTGTGCAAGCCGCTCGCATGCGAGGCGAGGCGCTCGACCATGCACTGCTCTTCGGACCTCCGGGATTGGGCAAAACAACCCTGTCGAATATCATCGCCAATGAAATGGGTGTGAGCCTGAAGATTACTTCGGGTCCGGTGCTCGACAAACCGGGCGACTTGGCAGGATTGCTCACCAATCTAGATCGCAACGATGTGCTGTTTATTGATGAAATTCACCGCCTAAGCCCCATTGTGGAGGAATATCTCTATTCTGCCATGGAGGATTATAAGATTGATATCATGATTGATAAAGGTCCGAGTGCTCGCTCCATTCAGATTGAGCTCGAACCTTTCACGCTCATCGGCGCCACCACTCGTTCGGGCATGCTCACGGCGCCCTTGCGGGCTCGCTTCGGCATTCAGTCGCACTTCCAATATTATAATTTGGATATCCTCTCGGGCATTGTGAAGCGTTCGGCTTCCATCCTCGATGTGGAAATCGACGACCGTGCAGCGATTGAAATCGCCTCAAGAAGCCGTGGCACGCCACGGATTGTGAATGCGCTACTCCGCCGCGTGCGCGACTTCGCCCAAGTGAAAGGCAATGGCAGAATCGACATGGATATTACCAAATTCTCGCTCCAAGCTCTCAACATTGATGCACATGGATTGGACGAGATGGACAATAAAATCCTCCGCACCATCATTGAGAAGTTCAAAGGCGGACCTGTGGGCTTGAGCACCATAGCCACTGCCGTGAGCGAAGATACTGGCACGATTGAGGAGGTCTATGAGCCATTCTTAATAAAAGAAGGCTTCATCAAGCGCACCCCACGAGGTCGCGAAGTAACGGATTTGGCGTATAAGCATCTCGGGATTGCCAATAACCGAGTGGGAGATTTGGGGCTGTTTGATTTGTGATTAAGGGGACTTCTAAAAATTAGCTGTTAGGTCATTTTGATTTTATGAGAGATAGATTTTGGGCTAATTTCGCCAAAGCATAGCGAGCTATGGTTTAAGAGATTAGTGCAAAAGATGCGCTCGGAAAACAAAATGAACAACAGCTGTATTTAGCAGCCTCCCCAATTTAAAACTAATTTTTAGAAGTCCCCTTAAATATCCCCAAAGAAGCCTGAACCGATGGCGTATAGCGGGACGTTGGTTAGCCAATCTTCTTCGTGATAATCTAATAGCGATGCTCTGATGGCTGTTTTTGGCTGATGCTCATCGCAAAACTGCTTGAAGCTTTTGGCTTTGGTGTTGATGCCTGACTTCACTTCCAAAGGAATTACTTCATCTTCGTCCTGAACCAAAAAATCAATCTCTGCGGTACTGCGGTCATTGGTCCAATAGCCTAGAATGCGGTCGCTTTTGAGCTTAAGCTGTTGCATCACATATTGCTCGGCAATAGCTCCTTTAAATTCTTCAAATATCTTGTCGCCGTCGATGATGGTTCTCGCATCTAAACCAGCCAAAGCGCCAAGCAATCCCACATCGTGAAGAAATAGTTTGAATGCCGACAGGTCGAGATAGGCCCGAAGCGGCTTTCCGTATTTTGATATGCGTGGGAGCTTCAAAAGCAAGCCGCATTCGATGAGCCACTGAATAGCCATTTCAAAATCTTTAGCTCGAGCTCCGGTCTTGATTGCTCCATAGACAAACTTCTTGTTTTCTTTCGCCAACTGCGATGGAATGCTGTCCCACACCATCTTGATGCGAGGCACAATATCGGTTGGGGCATGCTTGGGAAAGTCATTCTCATAGGATTCCACAATGCGATTCTGAATGCGTCGAACGAGTAGCCAATCTTTGGTTTCTGCAAAGGCTGCCACCACTTCAGGCATTCCTCCGACATACATATAGTATCGAAGATATACCTTGAGTTTTTCCGAAAAAGTCGAAAGCACCGACCATTGGCGACTTTCGAGTGCATTTGCCAGCTGCTCTTCATCGAGTGCGATAAGAAATTCAGCAAATGACATGGGGTGAAGCTCCATGAAATCAACTTTTCCCACAGGAAAGGAGATGCTGCTGTGCAATCCCATGCCAAGCAATGATCCAGCAGCAATCACATGATATTCGGGCGCATTCTCACAAAAATATTTGAGCGATGTGATGCCTTTCTCCGCCGACTGGATTTCATCAAACACAATCAGGGTGTCGGAAGCTGTGATTGTCTTTCTTGCGTGGATTTGCAAGGCTGCAATAATGCGGTCGATATCGAAATCAAGCTCAAAAAGATTTTGCAAACTAGGGGTTTCCTCAAAGTTCACATACACGAGTTTATCGAAGGCGGTATGCCCAAATTCTTTCAGAACCCAAGTCTTGCCCACCTGCCGAGCTCCTCGCAAAACAAGCGGCTTTCGATACTTATCTTTTTTCCATAACAGCAATTGTTGCAAGATTCTCCTTTGCATAGCTTATTCTTAATGGTTTAGAATGCAAAGCTACACTTTTTGCAGGGAATAATTGCTATTTAAACACACTTTTTGCAGGGAATAATTGCTATTTAAACACACTTTTTGCAGGGAATATGTTTTCCCGATGTGTTATATCTTAGGAGCTGGAGTTCCTAAGATCCCAGTAGCTCCACTTCAAACACCTTGTCCCAATACTTCCCTGTCAGATACATCTTTCCATTCGCTTTATCAATGGCAATGCCATTGAGCACGTCAATCTGTGTAGGGTTGCCCACCAAACGACGCAGAGCCGAACAGTCCACTCGTGCGAGCACTTCGCCTGTCTGGGCATCAATCTTCAAGATGGTGTCGGTCATCCACACATTGGCATAAATCACACCATTGTGATATTCGAGTTCGTTGATATTTTTGATTGCTCCCCGATTGTCGCACACCGCAATGCGGTGGGTGATTTCATAGGTGTCAGGACTGAAAAAGTCGATATATTCCGAGCCGTCTGATTTAATTAATTGCTCGCCGTTGTTGGTCATCCCCCAGCCCTCTTTGTTGGGATAGCTGAAAGAGTCCACCTGCTTGAAGCTTTGATAGTCATAGACCAAACCTGTCTTGGCTTTATAGGTGAGTTGATAAACCTTGCCGTTGAGGATGGTCATGCCCTCGCCAAAATACTTTTCCTCTAGCGGAAGCTTTCGGATGATGTTCCCGCTTTTCAAATCAAATTGATAGATTCCCGAAGTGCCATATTCGCCCGTGCTTTCATAGAATTTACCGTCATGCACTTCAAAGCCTTCGGTGAAGAATGTTGGATTATGCGGAAAGCTGTTCAGCACACGCAGACTTAGTTCCGCAGGCGGATTTGCCGAAAGGACATCAATATTTTTAAAATTCACCCCTTCTTGTCCATCGGCTTTCAATGCGACTACTTTCAGCTGGTGTCTTCCCAATTCGTTTAGGGTGGGAATTTTATGGCTGAACTCCTCCTCAGAGGCTGAATGGAGCAGACTATCGTTGAGATACAGTTCGACCTTTCGTAAGCTTCCGCCATGCACTTTCACCTGCACATCGACCTTTAGGTCGCTTCCTAGAGTGATTTGATTGGCAGACGTTTCGATGCGAGAAACAGGGCGTCGGGACTTGGTGCTAGCACTGCTGCACGAGAGACTCAAGCTGCCCAAAAGGAAACAAAAAATAGCTACTGACTGATTTACTTTCATCATGATTAAAATGGTTTTATTCAAGACACAAACACAATTTCCAAGGGAAGGTTAAGCCCCTTTATTTTTATCTATTTTAAACTTACAGCGTTGTTTTTCAGCGAGGTATTAAGCACTACTCTTTACTAAAAGTTTTATCAACACCTTCCCTAAACTCCCTAAATTTTCACCCATTTAGGGAAGCCTCTACTCCCAATATTTTTTATTTTGTCTGCTTTCATTTCTTGGAGTATATTTTCAATTTTCTTCTTACGCTGCTTGCTGTCCATATAATCTGGCAATTTATCCAATAATAATGTGTTGATTTCTTCTCTTGTGGCAAATCCGTGATTCTCTATATGTTTTACAATGAAAGACATCAGCACTTCTTTTTCTAAGCCTTTATTTCGGGTGTATTCTGCCTTTTGGTTTGTAGCTTCTGCAATTCGAGCCGAGATAAAATAGTTGGGTTTTCGACCTTCTATAAATCTTTTTTTCTTCAATAGCTTTGCAGCAGCATCCGTAATGGCTAAAGACTTTTGGACTTTATCTAAAAGGATAAGCCAGAAATATAGTCGCCTAATCTTTCCTGAGGCTTAATGGTACTTAACTTAAACTCTGTCCATTCTGTTTCTTTCGGTAGAATCCGGAGTTCATCAATTAGGTCGATTAATTCTTGGTTATCCATTGTTTCATTTCTTAATTTCAAGACACAAGCACAATTTTAAGGGAAGGTTAAGCCCTCCTGTTTTGCAGAGAAAAAGAAAGAAAAAATGTCTGTCTTCACCCACTGAATGGATATAGATCTTATCTTAGCTTCCTACCTCAAAACTCATATAAACAAGGAACAAAGATACACAATATCAGCTATGTTGCAAAGAGACATAGCAGAAACGAGATTTGTCAGTTAATACATACCCCCCTAAAAAATATGAAATCTTTTTTACAACTATCATTATGCTTGCTTTGCTTGCTTGCAAGCTGCCAACAACCAACAACTTTTGAACTGCTCTCCGCACATTATATTTCCGACGAGCAATATGCGCAATGCCACGCCTCATCTATCGAAGAAACCAACGATGAGCTGTTGCTGACTTTCTTTGGGGGGCAATATGAGCGACATCCTGAGGTGAGCATTTATACTGCCTCCTTTGCTGGGGGAGAATGGCAAGGGGTGAAAAAAGTGGCGGATGGACAGCGAGATACGATTTCATTTCCGACGTGGAATCCGGTTCTTTTTCGAGCTGCCGACCGTCGATTGGATTTGTTTTATAAAGTCGGACCAAGTCCGAATGACTGGTGGGGAATGGTCATGCATTCCACCGATGAAGGCAAAACATGGTCGAACCCCGAGGCTTTGCCTTCGGGCACTCTAGGTCCAATTCGCAATAAGCCGTTGCAGCTTCCTTCGGGAGTAATTCTCAGCCCTTCGAGCACCGAAGAAACGCATGAGCTTTGGAAATCTCATATTGAGCGGTCGGCTGATGGCGGCAAAACGTGGGCACGCATAGCTATTCCCTCTCCTGATTCGGTGAAGGTGATTCAGCCTGCGTTGTTGCTTCATCCTGATCAAAGCATTCAGGCACTCTTGCGAAGCAATCAGAATGTGATTATGGAAAGTTGGTCGCATGACGAAGGCAAAAGCTGGTCGCCAGTGTGCCCCACCACCATTGAGCATCCTAATTCGGGCATTGATGCGATTAGCTTGGATAGTGGCTTGAAATTGCTTGTCAATAATCCGATGCCTAGTGGCGATTCGTGGGAGTCGGGGCGCAATAAGCTCGACCTTTATAGTTCTGTCGATGGCGAGCATTGGGAGGTTGTCATGCATTTGGAAGATGAGCCCAAGGGGGAATTTAGCTATCCTTGCATCATGCAAAGCTCCGATGGTCTGATTCATATCACTTATACCTATAATCGCGCGAAGATTAAGCATCTTATTTTGCGAGCGCAGTAATTCTATTGAGCGAGATGCTCGCGATATTGCATCGGGGTAAATCCGAATTCCGACTTAAAGCATTTGGAAAAATAAGACGTATTTGAGAAGCCCACCATATACATCACCTCCGAGATGTTGAACTCTTGCTGCTGCAAGAGCAAGGCGGCTTTTTTCATCCGTATAGATCGAATGAAATCGGAGGGGGTGCTGTTGGTGAGCAGCTTCAATCGGCGATAAAATTGTTTGTAGTTGATGTGATGTCGCTCGCAAAGCTCAGTAACATTCAGCCCGCTGTCGTCAATCTCGGCTTCAATAATGGCGGTGATATGCGCTAGAAACTCAATATCGGCATTGCTCATATTGGCTTCTGATTTGAGTTCGAAATCCTCTTCCGACACAAAGGAGCTGTCGTTGCTAGGCTCGACATTCACCAAAAAGGGACTCATGTCAAGGGCAATATTTGCCACCGTTCCTTCGCCCTCGTTGGAAGAAAGGCTGATGGTTGCACCGAGCTGGTCGGCATAGGCTTTGGCGAAATATAGCCCCATGCCTGTTCCTTGCATGGATAGGCTTCCTGATTTGTAGTATTTCTGAAACACATAGGGCATATCTTCGGCAGCAATGCCCACCCCTTTATCCACCACCTGCAATTTCAATTGCGTGCTATTGTCGTCATAATTCAGAAGCACTTGAATGGGGTTGTTTCCTCCGAAACGAATGGCATTCAACAGCAGGTTGATAAACATCGACTCAAATTTCACTCGGTCGAGCTCCACAATGAGCATACGCACATTGGCAGAGAAACTGATGTTGCTGATGTGCTGCTGAAACACGAGCAACTCGATGGTTTTGATCAGGTCGAAACGAGAAATTATCAACTCTTTGTTGCCGGTTCCATTGCCATCGAATCGAGCAATTTCGTTGGTCAGGCGGTTGATGCGAACCAGATTTTCCACCGCCTCGGCAAGAGGTTGGTCGGTGGGCTTGTCATAACTCAATCCACTGATGGGCAAAAGGATGTTGGATAGTGGCTCGAATATTTTTTGTGATATCTGCTGCAAGAACACCACTTTTTCTTTCGATTGGGCGATGGCTTGCTGGCGGTTGATGCGCTCGATGTGGAGCTTATTTTTCATGCGGAGATATATCGCCACCCAAAAGGCAGCCCCTAGTGCGAAGCAAGCATAGAGCAGATAGGCCCACCACGAGTGATGCCACGGAGGAGTGATGCGGAAGGCGATGGTGCGAACGGGGTCGGACACTTCGCCATGCTTGTCGAGATAAGCCAGTTGCAACTGATATTGCCCATGAGCTAGGTTTTTAAAATGCAGGGCATTTTGCTGATTGCTCAGGCTATGCCAGCTGTCATCGAGCCCCACCATTTGATAGAGGAGGTGCTGTTTTTGGCTACTCGTGTGAGGGTAGTCGGTCAGATAAAAGCTCAAATCATTTTGCTGATGATGGAGCTCAAATGGGGTGTTGCTTTGTTTTCCTTGGAATAGAATTTGGTCGTTCACCACGATTTGCGAGCAATCAATTTGGATTGTATTGGAGATTGTGTCGCGCTCCTGAGGTTTCACGATCGAGAGCCCGTCAATTCTTCCAAGCAGCAGTTCGTCGTTTTCCTCGTCCCAATACATTGAAAGCACCTTGTCGATTTCTAGGTTAGCTGATTGCACCACTTTCGATGTTTTATCGACCACCCAGATGCCATTGGACGTGGCGACCCAAATATCCGTGCCCACATCTTCCATAGCGGTAACTTCGAGCTGCGAAGGACTGCTAAATTCAACCGTGTCGATTTGATTCGTGTTGGGCTCGATGCGAATAAGTCCGTGGTCATATGACATCCACAGAGCGCCTTCATTCGACACATTTAGGTAGCTTTTATTATAGACATTCACCGTGTCGATGGTCGAGACATGCAAATCTTCATCAATCCAATCGAGGGTGTTTCGATAGCTTAAAGCCCAGACTTTGCCATCGCCTGCGAGGAGCATGCTTTTGATAAACATATCCGATAGCCCATTAGAAGTATTCAGATTGTGGGCAGCTTTGATTTTGCGGTCGGGGCGTGCCAACTCCTCTTCGCTGAGCACAAAAATTCCACCGAGGCAAGTCGATACCCACAAGCGATGTTGTGCATCTTCCACAATGTTGTAGCTCCAATTGGCATTAAGCGTGCCCGATTCATCGGAGATAACAAATTGCTGGAATTGCTCCGTGTGGTAGTCATATTTATTCAAACTTCCATCGGTGGCTATCCACAGTGATTTTTTATGGTCTTCAAAGATATCTCTGATTCTCCCATGGGCAAGCGGATGTTGAGGGTCATTGACTTTATACCATCGGGGATTGATCAACTGCCCATCTTGGCGTTGCATGCGGATGATTCCATTGCTTCCGCCCAGCCAATAAAAGCCACGACTATCACGAAAGATGCAGTGCAGGAGGTTGCCACTGCTTGTCCCTGTTAGATTATAGAGGGGATAATTTCGAATCAGCTCGTTGCGTTTCAAGAGCGAAATGCCATTGTCGGAGCCAATCCAGATGTTGCCCGAATTGTCGGCAAAAAGCGACCAAATGATGTTATTCACCAGCGAAGAATTATCGCGTGAGTCATGCTGATAGTGGTTTAATTTTCCCAGATGATAGGTATATAGTCCAAAGTCGGTGCCGATATACAATTCGCCAGCCCTCCCAAGGCTGAGTGTTTTGATGGAATTGTTTTGCGTGCCTGCAAGCGGCTCGGTTGTTTCATCTGCCAGATTATATTTCAGCAGATTGCCTTCAGTGCCCACCCATAGGCAGCTTTGATCCTCATCATAGAGCAGCGAATTGATGAATAGATTATCCTTGGACGAAGTTGCGGGAAGTGCTATCTTTTGGAAAACATCCGCTGTTGAATTATAGGCATACAGACCGTTGTAGGTGCCGATGTATAGTCTTTCATCGAGCATGCAGAAGCTATATATGGTGGTGTTTTTCAGCAGTGGATAGTCGGAAGTCTTGAACTGCATCAGTTTTTGTTGGGCAATGTCGAAGCGGAAAAGTCCATCGAGCGAGCCAATCCAAAGCGAGCTATCTGCCAGCGCTAGGGCGCGGATATTCGGAGGAAAGGAGATTGTTGAGGCTTCATATCGGTAGTGCCTTGTGTTGAAGATGAGCAGCCCAGCATCAGTGCCCAGATATAGTCGATTGCCTTTGTCGTGTTGCATGGCATTGATGCGGGAGTTTTCAGGCGTGTTCGACTCAAAATGCTTCATGAAATTATAGCCATCATAGCTATACAATCCATCTTCGCCCCCAGCCCATATCAGCCCATTGCATTCTTGCGCAAAGGAGCAAAAGGAAATCGTGCTATGCTTGTCGTGCACCTGCTCAAATTGCAGGTAGTCTTGCCCCCAGCTTGGGCAAGCGATTAGACAGAAGAATAAAAACAGAAGATATTGATGTGGTCTTAGACGCATGAGCTAGGTTTTTGATGCCACAAAAGTAGAAATTATATCTCATTTTCTCATTTCCCAGCTTGAAATCTAGCGGGATGAAGCAGAAAGTTGCAAAAATAACCTAACAGACAGCCGAGCTATCCAAATGTTTTTATACGTTTGTACTAATAATTACAAAGCAACATGAAAACGATAACATTAAACAACGGCGTGGAGATGCCCATGCTCGGTTTCGGCACTTTCCAACTTGAAGATGACCACACCTGCAAACGCTCGGTGCTCACAGCGATTGAGTCAGGCTATCGCTTGATTGACACCGCCGTGGTGTATGGCAGCGATGATGCTGTGGGTGAAGCAATCAGAGAATGCGGAGTGCCTCGCGAGGAACTTTTTGTCAGCTCGAAAGTGTGGATTTCGCACATGGGCTATGAAAAAGCTAAAGAGTGGGTTGATTTAGCACTCTCACGCCTCGATTTAGATTATCTCGACATGCTGCTGATTCATGTGCCCATGGGCGATGTACATGGAAGTTGGCGAGCGATGGAAGAAATGTATGAAAAAGGATTGGTGCGCTCCATTGGTCTTTCCAATTTCCATGAAGACCGCATGATGGATGTGATGCTCTATAACAAAGTGAAGCCAGCGATTGTGCAGCTCGAAACACACCCTTTCTATCAGCGCAATAACGAACATCAATTCTGCCAAGAGCAAGGCATTGTGCATGAAGCGTGGGCGCCATTGGCGCAAGGTGAAAAAGGAATTTTCACCAACAAGGTGCTCACAGCCATTGGCGAAAAGTATAACAAAACAGCGGCTCAGGTTGCTTTGCGCTGGAATGTGCAGCGCGAAGTGGTGGTCATCCCTAGTGCCACCAACCCTGAATTTATCAAAGAAAATATCAACATCTTCGATTTCGAGCTTTCGCCCGAAGATATGTCGCTGATTGCCTCCCTCGATGAAAATAAAACCCCATTCATGGATGTGCGCGACTATCGAACTTTGGAATTATTGACAAATATGCAAGGTTAGGAGGGAGAGATGGAATTTAAAACACTCAACAACGGGATTCAAATGCCCGCAATTGGTTTTGGAACATATGATTTAGGCGATTATGATGCAGCAAAACAAGCTGTGCTGACCGCCATTGAGGCTGGCTATCGTCTTTTTGACACCGCACCTCTCTATCAGTCGGACAAGGCAGTGGGCGATGCGATCAAAGAAAGTGGGATTGCTCGTGAAGAATTTTTTATCAGCTCGAAAGTGTGGATTTCTCACACTTCCTATGACAAAGCTCGGCAGTGGGTCGATATGACGCTGCAAGTGATGGGGCTAGATTATTTCGACATGTTGTTTGTTCATAATCCCCAAAACGATGTGCACGGAGCATGGCGAGCCATGGAAGAAATGTATGAGGAAGGAAAGGTGCGCTCGTTGGGGCTGTCGAATTTTTATCCCGACCGGGTGCTGGATATCATGCTCTATAACAAGGTAAAACCGGCAATTGTGCAACTAGAGACGCATGTGTTTAATCAGCGAGCTGAGGAATATTCTTTCCTGAAAGCAAACAACATTGCTCATGAAGCATGGGCGCCCCTCGCGCAAGGCGAACGGGGAATTTTTCAAAATAAAGTGTTGAAGTCAATTGCTGAAAAACATGGTAAGTCGATAGCTCAAGTAGCGCTCCGTTATCTTCGCCAACTCGATATCGTGGTCATTCCTCGTGCTGTGAACCCCGACTTCATTCAGGAGAATATCAACATCTTTGACTTTGAGCTTTCAGCCGAAGACATGGCTACAATCAAAGCTCTCGATGAAAATCACTCTACTTTCTTCGACAATCGCAATCCTAAAGTGCTTGAATTGTTGGATCAGCTGATGTGATTTTGTGAATGGTAAAAAAGGAAAGATAATGCCGCTTTTAAGCTGAGTTATGGATTAGCGCTGTTTTTTTGTACATTTGTGGGCGAAGGTATATTCGGCAAGAAAGATAAAATGGCACAAAATCAAAATAAAAACAAATTCGGACAGTATTTCACACCAAAAATCGTAGCTGATTTTATGATTGATTTGGCTAATGTCCATGAAAAGTCTAGAATCTTAGAGCCATCGTGCGGCGAGGGAGTCTTCCTTGATTTACTCCAACAGAAAGGATTTGAAAATATTACCGGCTATGAAATAGATACTGATTTGGCGACAAATTTTTCAAATGTGCATTACGAAAGTTTTGTAACAGCCAATATCAATGAAAAATTTGATTTAATCATTGGAAATCCTCCATATATTCGTTGGAAAAATTTAGAAGCCGAATTAAAACAAGAACTTGCAACAAATCCATTATGGGCTAAATACTGTAATTCATTATGTGATTACTTATCTATTTTTATTCTTAAATCAATTGAACTTTTGAATGAAGATGGGCAGTTGATTTTTATCTGTCCCGAATATTGGATGAATACAACTCATTCGATTTCGTTGCGTAATTACATGGTTCAGAATGGTTATTTCGAGGAAATTTATCATTTTAACGAAACCCCAATATTTGATAAAGTTACCGTTTCCACGGTGATTTTCAAATATGTCAAAAGCCAAAAGAAAAAAAACTCGATTAGTGTCGCAAAATATTATGCAAGTCAAAAGCTTACAATCGAAACATTGAACAGGCTCAAGCAAAAAGATATTTTCAGTGCCGCAGAATACTTGAATGTTCCCCAATTTAAACTGCATGAACGGTGGATTTTAAAAACAGAGGATGATCAAAATCGACTTCAGTTGTTTGAAAAAAGTTGTCAAAAGGCTCACCCCAACCGAATATTGTCATTATTCGACGAAATAGAAAAGTTAGATTTTTACACTATTGGTGAGTTTTGCGATATTGGGAATGGCTTAGTAAGTGGTTTAGACAAAGTGTTTCAAGTCAATGACACATCTTTGAATGAAGCAGAAAAACAAGCTACAATCAATGTGATAAAAGCTAGGAATTTAAATCCTTATTATCCCGACAAAATCACGCCGTATATTTATATTCCCGAAGGATTCTCCGAAGAGGAAGTAGAAGAAAAATATCCGCATTTTCATGATCACTTTCAGCAATTCAAAAATGAGCTAGAAAAACGCTATCAATACAACCGAAAAATCAATATCTGGGAATGGGTGTTTTTGAGAAACTTCAATTTATTCAGCAGAAAAGAGAAACGAATTTTTGTGCCGTGTAAAGAACGGATTTCTAATAAGAATTATTTCCGTTTTTCATTAGTCGATGAAGGAATCTATCCGACACAAGACGTTACGGCAATCTTCAGGAAATCAAAAACAAAAGAAAGCTTAGAGTATATTGTTGCTTATTTGAATAGCCCGTTTGTTTTTGAGTGGTTGAAATGCAACGGAATTGTAAAAGGAAGTATTGTTGAATTTTCAGAAAAGCCGATTTCGAGCATTCCTTTCAGAGTGATTGATTGGAATAACAGCGAAGAAGTTACCTTGCACGATAGGATTACAGATTTGTCGAAACAATTTATCGAAACAAAAGACAGTATCTATTTAAGAGACATAAATCACTGTATAACCCAATTAATTACAAAATAGAATGATCGTTGATTATAAAAATCTGAGCAAAGCAGTAAATGGGACGTCTGTTCCAAAGCCGTTATCTGGAACCTTGTCGGGGCATGCCGCAGGCGAACCTTTTGACAAACACGTTTATGTTGAAATACAAAAACAATTTCCGAAACACACATTTCGCCAATATGAGTATTTAAATGATTTATACAGTAAGAATCCCGATGTGATTGGTTCTGAAGCAAGAAAAGCTTTATTTGATTCGCCGACCGTTTTGTTTCTGCTCAGTCGAGGGAAAAATGCAACCGACAAGTGGAGCTTAGAAAATCCATTTGAAGAAAAACAAAACGACACTGCCGATGTTTTGGTCGTGAAAGACGGCTTTTATGAATTGATTGACATTAAATCTCGAAATATTTCAAAATCAGCACAATCACCAAATATCATTTCAGCATATAAATTAGCGCAACTTTGCGCAAAGATGATTGACAACAAGGAGTTTGACAACTTTACAATCAACTATTTTGAAATTGATTGGAAACTTGAAAAGGACAAGTTGATTTGCAAAAACACGCATTTCGCTTGTTTGTTTGATAGCGCTCCGGGGGATTTATACATCAATTGGGCTGCGGCAATGCAAATTCAGTTTCACGTTTGCGATTTAGAGCAAACATTCAACGGAACTCGCGAAGAATGGGCAAAACTCTATTTGAGGCATTTTGTGGCACAAGCAAGAAAACGAGCCGATGATATGATTGTGAAGTTTGTCAAGCCATTCGAGAAATACCTTGACTAGATAGAAACAAGACGTGCCTTGCTTCTATCTAGTCAAACTTTCATAAATATGCTCCATATTCACATGTGCTCGCACATGAGCAGCTAGCCTGTCGTATTGCTGCTCCTTGAATGCTTCCCAATCAAAATCACTCACTTCGGATTGCAGGGCATTGACTTGCAGGATGTCTTTAATCACCGACAAATTGTCGAAGATGCCATGCTGATAAGTGCCCCAAAGTTTATCAGAAATATAGCCCTCCCTCTTCTACTCCACTTTTTGAAAAAGAAAGGTCGGAATGAAAAAATTCTGCCTCACTTTTTGAAAAAGAAAGGTCGGAATGAAAAAATTCTGCTTCACATTTTGAAAAAGAAAGGTCGGAATGAAAAAATTCTGCTCCACATTTTGAAAAAGAAAGGTCGGAATGAAAAAATTCTGCTTCACATTTTGAAAAAGAAAGTGTCAAATATCACAAATGTTTTGTATTTTCTTATCTAGACACAATTCAAATAGAAAAATTATCTATCTGACTTTCTGACGGTTGAAAAATATTTTCAAAAAAAGTGCTCTGAAAAGTGCAAAAAGTATGTCGCAAGTATATATGTATATATGAAGGGACACAAGATTGCAATCGCTCCATTCGGATTTTTATTCTTAACCCCGACCGAGAAGGTCGGATTTATTTCAACCAATTTAAATTATTTTATCATGACAACAAAAGTATCGTGTGTTTACCAACAAACACCCAATGGAAAAATGAACGGTTTAGTTCAATCGCTACAACAGCAAGGGGGCTACTTGCTCGGTGAAGCAAGTGCCTACTTCTCGGAATTGACCGAGAGAATTAGTTCGACTCAAGAGGAGTTGAACGAGTTGATAATGCTCGACCGAGTGCGCTCGCAGTCGAAGCAAAACATGATCGCGATGAAGTCTGCCTATCAAGACCTATTGCGTTTTGCGCAGGTCAGCGTGTCATTCTGCTCCTCGGCGTCGCAGCCTTATGCTCAGCAGTTTTGCAGCTTGGTGAGCAACTATGAGCGAAAAATTCTTTTCAGCACACAGCACCTCACCTGCGACTCCTATGTAACGTCGCTCATTGCGGATTTGGGAACTGCGGAGATGCAAGGCTTTGTCGAGTCAATCATGTATGCCAGCACCTTGCTGAACAAGCTAAAAGCGGCACAAGAAAAATTCATCACCCATCACGCCAGTTTTCACTATGAGCGTAAGCAGCAAGTGAATGCAGGCAATGCCACAACAATGAAAATGACACTATTGCAACTAATCAACCAAGAGTTGGTGGGCTATCTCAACACGATGTTGCGAGTTGATGCCAGCACCTATGGCGATTATGCAGCTGCCATCGACAGTGTCATCAAAGCACACAATGTGGTGATGAAACGAAAAATCAAGGCGACGAAAGAAGCCGAAGTAGTATAGCCGATAGTCGCAATTAAGGGGGGGGACTTTGATAGCAAAAGCTATTGAAGTCCCTTTTTTGTTTCTCGCCCCCGTTTGAATGTCGAAAAACTGCGATTTAGTGCAGTTAGGATGTGCAAAAATCGTATTTTAGTGCAGTTTGAACGTCAAAAAACTGCGATTTAGTGCAGTTAGGAAGAAATGATGTGCTATATTTGCCTAAAATTCGAGTGATATGAATTCAAGTAAATACACACAAGTCATAGCCGACCAACGCCTAGAGGTGGAGCAATTTGAGTTGAATGAAGTTTGCCATCGTCCCGAAGAAGCTTTGGTTGATTTAGACAGTCCGCTGGCACAAATTGTTATCGGAGTGCGCCGGTGCGGAAAGTCCACTTTGTGTCATACGGTTTTGAAGAAAAGCGGAGTGAATTATGCCTATGTCAATTTCGATGATGAGCGTTTAGCTACACTCTCAGCAGAAGATTTAAACGATGTTTTGGAGTCTTTATATATGGTGTATGGCGATTTCAAGCATTTGTTTTTAGATGAAATTCAAAACGTTTCGGGCTGGAACTTATTTGTGAACCGCCTACTGCGGCAGAAAATGCACCTCATCATCACAGGTTCAAATGCCAAGCTATTGAGCAGTGAATTGAGCACCTATCTGACTGGTCGCTACAAGCAAATCGAGCTTTTCCCCTTTTCATTTGCAGAATATCTTCAGCAACGTGAAATCAAGACCAATGCGCTCACCACGAAAGAAGTTGCATTCCGAAAACGAGCTTTCGAGGATTACATCCGAGAAGGGGGATTTCCCGAGTTGGCAAACATCAAAGACCATAAGGTATATATCAAGCAGCTGGTGAACAGCATTGTTACTGTTGATATTAGTCAGCGATTTAAGGTGCGCTATTTTGATGCACTAGTGAAAATCACCAACTACATGATTGCTAATTTTGCCCAAGAGTTGAGCTATAAATCCATCGCTGAAACTTTCGGTTTTGGCAGCCAACACACGGCAGAAAACTACGTGAACTATCTTCGTCAAACCTATTTGCTTGTGGGCATCAATAAGTTTTCCTATAAAGCACGTGAGCGAGTGCGGTCGGAAAAGATGTATCTCATCGACCCGGCATTGCTCACCCTGCAAGACAACAACCTAACGGGAGATAATCTAGGGTGGCGATTAGAGAACGTGGTATATCTGGAGCTTTTGCGTCGCCGTCGACTCACCGATGTTGATATTTATTACTACCGCAAGAGCTATGAAATAGATTTTGTGTTGAGCAAAGGTCTTGAGGTGAAAGAACTCATTCAGGTTTCCGCCTTTATCGACAATGAAAAGACCTTCAAACGTGAATGCTCAGCACTCCTCAAAGCCTCAAAAGAGTTGAAATGCAGCAAGCTGACCTTAATCACCATGGGCGAAAGCCAAACACATGAGCTGAATGATCTGCTGATTAATGAAGTCAATGTGGTGGAATGGTTGGTGAGGGGGTAGCGGAAGAGGACACATTCAGCATTAAAAACAAGATTTTCCTTTTTATTTTCACATAATCAATTACCTTTGTGTCATAAATCTTCAAAAACAACTAGTTATTGATATAGACAGACAGTAGAATACATATAAGAAATAAGCGTTAGCTTCTGAATTTTTTGTTTTTTCAAAATCGCCAAATTTTAAAAAACGTCTCTAAATTTAAGAATGACTGATGCCTACGCCTACGGCGTGGGTTATTTGTGCATTTATTTGAGACGTGGGTGTTTGGCGATACCTGAAAAAACAGATAAAGAAATTACAAATCCCACGCTTTTTTTGTGTCCAATTTTAAAGGTTTGCAGTGGGGTTGCAGACAAGGAGAGACGATGGATCGCAAAACTCTAATCGCTCTTGGTTCATTCCAAACTAAATACAACTAGCTGAAAAATATGGAACTCATACAAAATAACCCCTATCGGGTTGCAGGCATCCTGTCGAATGCAACGGCAAAAGAATTGGAAAAGCAGAAAGGGAAAATCAAAGCCTTTGCAAAGGTGGGAAAGGAAATCAAATCGGACTTTGATTTCGAAATTCTAGGACATATTAGCAGAACAGAGGATACTGTCAATGAGGCATTCTCAAAGATTGAACAAAACCAAGACAAGGTGAGCCATTCGCTTTTTTGGTTTTTGAATGCAAGCCCATTCGACAATACGGCTATAGAATATTTGAAAAATGGAGACTGGGAGAAAGCTATTGAGATTTGGGAAAAGACAACAACCAATAAAGAAGTTAGTCCAAAGAACTTCTCCGCATTCAACAATCTAGGAACCTACCTCCTGTTAAGCAAAGACACGGATGAAATTAAAAAAGGCATTGAAGCTAAAATCAGGCTCATAGAGTCAGACTATTTAAAAGATTTCAACAATGCAGTTGCGGATGAGACTTATACTATCAGCAATCAAAAGCAAATTGAAGGATTTGTTGATGCATTGCTTACGCAATTTCAAAAACAATATTCGGGTGCAAAGATATTGCAAATGTTCGATGCATGTACAGAAGCAGTAAGACAATACCTATTAAAGAGACTTACGGAAGATCCGTTAAGGAGAATTGAAGGTCAAATCGAAAGCTGCAAAAAGAAGCGCAACGCAGACAAGCGTAATGCGAATGAATTTGGATTGATTCTTTTTAATGGCACCAAAGAGGATTTGTCGGATATAAAATTGCTGCTTGACAGCAGCAACTTAAACTACAAAGCTATTGCCGATCAATTGGCAAATGAAATATTGCAATGTAGCATCGATTATTTTAATGAAAGTCAGGAGAATGATTCAGATGAAGATTATTTACAACAAGCAATAAGATTGGCAAAGCTATCTACTTCAATTGCAGTCGGAAAACTTCAGAAAGATAGGATTAAAGATAATCTTGCTACACTTGAGGGAATGAAAGACCGAGAGATTAATGATGCAATTGCATTCTTGCATTCTGTAAAAGAAACATACAAAACGAATGAGGCAAATATTCGAAGAGAGGTTAAGGAGTTAGAGGTAACAGATATGGATCTAATACTAGGTCGTAAGACTATCAATTATTCAGCGGTTGAAGTGAGTATTAGAAATTCGATTAATTGGGACAAAGTAGTTGAATTGATTCTAGCTGTGATTCCTAAAGAGAATATTAATCGAATACAGAATGCTCAAAATGCTTTAAAAATCAATGAATTTAAATCTCTTGTCGACTTCCTATTTGAAAAACTCAATTACTCACAGAAGACACAAGTAAAATACCTGTATTATTGGAAGAATGTAAGCGTACCACCACCTTCTCCTCAAAAGATAAGACCGTCTTCAACATCAAATACGAATACAAATTGGGCAAAAGAAAATCCTGGATGCGGATTGGTTTAATTATATTTATCATTATCACTTTAATAAATTTATTTAATTGACAACTCATGAAAAAACTCATTCTCATTTTTTTTCTATTCGGAGCAAGCAATCTTTTTGCACAGCAGCAAGAGGATTCCCTGTTGGTAAAAGAAATACCAACTATCCAAAACGATTTATCAAGACAGCAACAAGAGATTGATGTCCTGAATAAAATGTTAGATGTTCAAAAGAACATGATTGAAGCAACAAGTGCTGAGCAACAACAGAAAATAGATAGCCTAAGTTTGTGCCTCGAGGTGCTGACAAAGAAAATTGGAATGCAAAACAAAACCCTCAAATCTTTGCAGACTGAAAGCGAAAACTTAAACGCATCTATGGATAGTTTAAACCAGCTTATTCAAACCAATAGTCAGAACATTGTTAGCAACTCCCAAGAATTAGGTGCCAAAATCCAAGAAACAGGGCAGAAGGCAGACTCCCAAATTGCAGTATTAGATAGCAATGTGGAGAAAAACCGTTTGTATTGGATTATTGCCACTCTAGCAACTTTCTTGCTTGGTGCTCTGATTTATTGGTTGCTCGGCAAGCAGATCTCTTCGAGCAAAACAGATGTGGAAACCCAGATTAGAAAAACAAAAGCTACAATGGAAGAAGAAGGGGTGAAGTTGGACGGCAAGCTCGTGGAATTATTAGAAACTCAATTAAAGCTGCAACAAGAGTCTATTAAGGCACAGCCTAATGCTTCTAGAGAGCAGGCTGACCACTCTTTGGCATTAAAGGTGGCAGATGAAATCATCCGTATTCAAAAGAATCTGAACCAAATGGATGAAAGTGTTAAAGGACTCAAGCAACTAAAATCCTCTGTGCAACGCATTCAAGACAATTTTGCTTCCAATGGCTATGAATTGGTCGAGATGCTTGGTAAAGAATATCATGAAGGCATGAAAGCAAATGTAAACTTCGTGCAAAATGAAGATTTTGAACCAGGCAAGAAAATTATTACAAGAATTATAAAGCCTCAAGTGAATTACAATGGCACAATGATTCAAGTGGCACAAATTGAAGTAACAGAAGCATAACTAAAATTAAAAATCATATGGCACGAATTAAAATCGACTACGGAATTGATTTGGGAACAACCAATTCCGCTATCTCAAGAATGGAAAATGGCGACGCAGTCATTAAGAAAACTGACACGTTGAAAGACACTATGCCTTCGTGTGTATATATCAACAAGAAGAAAGCCGTCCAAGTTGGCGATAGTGCCTACAACACTTTAAAGCGCGACAAGCTAAAGTCGATGAGCGGAGCTAGTGACTTTACATCAAATGCGTTTATCGAGTTCAAACGCACGATGGGGACGGACAAGAAATACCTTAGCTCAAACCTTGAAAAAGAGCTGACAAGTGAAGAACTATCGGCAGAGGTTTTGAAAACATTGAAGTCATTCATAAAAGACGAGGATGTTAATTCTATTGTCATTACCGTCCCTGCCGCTTTTAAAAACAACCAAAAAGAGGCTACTCGAGAAGCTGCCAAACTAGCAGGATTTACACACATCGAGCTATTGCAAGAGCCTGTGGCAGCAGCCATGGCTTATGGTTTAGACTCAAAAGGGAAGGATGGTTTTTGGTTGGTGTTCGACTTTGGTGGAGGAACTTTTGATGCGGCACTTCTGAAAGTGGAAGACGGCATCATGAAAGTCATTGACACTGAGGGTGACAATTATTTAGGGGGTAAAAACCTAGACTACGCAATCGTTGATGGCATCATTCTTCCCTATCTTCGAGAAAATTTTGCGATTGATTCGATTCTAGCAGATGATAATAAAAAGCAGATTTTGCGCGATGCCATGAAAACGTATGCCGAAGAAACCAAAATCAAGCTTTCTTTTAATGCAACGCACAATATATTGTCTGACTTGGGAGATATTCCAGGAACAGATGACGAAGGTGAAGAATTTGAATTGGATATTACAGTAAGCCAAACTGATGTAGCCAAGGCTGTTTCTCCTATTTTCCAAAGAGCTATTGATGTCAGTATAAGTTTATTGAAAAGGAATCAGTTAGACGGTTCTTCCTTGGCTTCATTAATACTTGTGGGTGGTCCGACATTCTCTCCTGTCTTAAGAAAAATGCTTGCAGAACAGATTTGCACTCCAGACACAAGTGTTGACCCTATGACTGTCGTTTCAAAAGGAGCAGCGCTATACGCATCAACAGTGAACATTTCTGAGGAAGTTCGAGAGCAAACTAGAGATAAAACTAAAATTCAGCTGGAAATTGCCAATGAAGCATCAACAGTTGAAATTGAAGAATATGTGCCGATTAAGATTCTCGCAGATAAAACAGAGGGCGAAATCCCCGAAAAAGTATTCATAGAAGTAATAAGAGGAGATAAAGCGTGGTCGAGTGGCAAGTTGGAAATCAATACCATTGGAGAGGTTGTGGAAATTCAGCTTGTGGAAGGGAAAACGAATATATTTGAAGTGGTTCTTTATGATAAAAAAGGAGGACTTCTCGAATGTGAACCTACATCATTCAATATTATTCATGGCTCTAAGATTGGGAGTGCAACCTTACCATATAATATTGGCATAGAGGTGAAAGATAAATCAACAGGGAAGGTTCGTTTTGCATCTATTAAAGGGCTTGAAAAAAACCAATCTATTCCCGCTATTGGCACTCGAAATGGACTGAAAACTCAAAAACAGATTCGTCCAGGCATGGATTCTGATTTCATTAAAATCCCTGTTTATGAAGGCGATCATGCATCGGAAGGCACAAGAGCAATATACAATGAGCACATTACAGACATTATAATCAGTGGATCTGATTTGCCCTCTCTACTGCCTGAAAGCAGTGATGTGGATTTAACTGTGAATGTCGATCGTTCAGAGAAAATCACAGTAACAGCCTATTTCCCCTACTTGGATTACACAACAGAAATAAAAGTGGACAGCAAGCAGGCATCTATCGAAACTTCTTGGCTGGAAAATGAGATTAAGAAAGCTCAGGGAAGTATTGTCGAATTGAAAGCAGATGGAAATTCTCACAATGGACAAGTGCAGAAGATTGAGTTTGAATTGGATCAACTTCAGAAAAAATTTGAGAATAACAAAAACGATGTTGATAGCAAGCAAGAAGTGTTAGATAATTTAAGAAAGTCTTTGAAGTCCATTGATGAACTCAATGAGATGTCGGAATGGCCTAAATTAGAAGAGTCACTCAAAGAAGCATTCTATCGTTTGGAAAAAGCCAACAACGATTTGGGAAACGAGAAAACCACGCAAGTCGTCAATCAATTACACTCTCAACTAGATCAGGTTATTCGAGCAAAAGATGTGAAGCTAGGCACTGTTCAGTTGCAAGAAATTGAACGCTTATTTGTTCAGTTGACAATGATTTACCAATTAATTGGATTTGTGGAGCATCACAACAGCAACTTTGGTTCCTACAACTGGACGAACAGTAGCCAAGCAAGAACACTCTTAAATCGGGGGTTGCAAATTATTGGGGAGAATCCCACGGTAGAAGATTTACATCCCATCGTCGTTTCTCTTATTAATTTACTACCAAATGATGAAAAACCAGGTATTGATGATTCTGTATTGGTAGGATAAAATATTCAGATATGAAGGTTAAATATAGCGTATTACTTCTCTTTTGTTTCGTATTGAGCCTCTCTTCTTGTGAAAGCGAAGCCGAAAAAAGAGAACGCTTAGCGAGAGAAAAGCAAGAACAAATAGCGAGAGAACAGCGAGAGAAAGAAAACTGCATTGCCAAAGAAACTCGTCTTGAAAAGGAAAGGCAAGAGCGTATTATTTATGAAAGATATATCAATAATTCGCTTCGAACGGGTGCAACGCCATATACTCGCTATTATGGTGGAAATCCATCTTGCAATAATTATGGTTGCTCTGAAATAAGAGTAACCACAAGTAATTCAGATGTGCTTGTTACAATCAAAAAAGACGGTAAAGTAGTTCGACATGCCTACATTAATTCTGGTAGTAGCTACTCGTTTTCATTTCCCAATGGTACTTATCAAACATTCTTCTATTACGGGAAAGGTTGGAATCCTGAAAAAGAAATGAAAGGAGGCAAGATAAAAGGTGGGTTTGTTACCGATGAAAGCTACGGAAAAGATACTCCTCAATATTTAGAAAACGCAATTTTAGAGTATGAGCTAATTTTACAACGAAATGGTAATTTTAGCACTCGCCCAAGTAATCCAGAAGAAGCATTATAAATGATTACAAGTCAAAATATATTATCTAGAGGTCAACTTATTGATGGGAGGTACGAAATGACATTCTTTCTCAAAAAAGGAAGCTATGCGGAAACTTATCGAGTGAAAGACCAAGAAGGCAAAACGAAGTTTCTAAAACTCAGTGCCTATTCAAAATTAGATAGGACACAGTTTGATGAGAATGGCGATGTGTTAGAAATCGAGATTTTGAAGATTATAGACCACCCCAATTTGGTTAAATGCATCGACAGCGGCGTTTTGATTGTTGATGGGCAAAAGTATGCCTTTGCCATTTTAGAATTCATTAGTGGAGAAACTTTGTCTGACCGAATGAAACGGGAACGAACATTCAATGCCTACGAAGCTAAGGATATCATCTTAGGAGTCTTAAATGGCGTGAATTACTTGCATCAGTTAGATAAGCCGATTATACATAATGACATCTCCAACATGAATGTCATGTTGGATTTATCGGGGAAAGTTGCTATTCCCCGAGTCATAGATTTTGGTTATGCTCGCTTTCTTGAGCAACCTAATAAAGATTTTCTAAAAACGGGTTTAAATCCGTTCTACCAAGCCAACGAAGCATTTAACAAGGTCTTTTCGGTTCAAAGCGATGTGTTCTCAATAGGAGCATTGTATTATCATTTATTAGAGGGACTGCCACCTTGGTTTATCGAGGTTTCAAAGTATAAGGCAGATGCGTTAAAGTTAGAAGATGCTGTAATTGAAGAAAGAAAAAAGCCATTGAAGTTTTCTTTGATTACCGATCAAGAAACGCAAAACATCATCAACAAGGCTTTGCGGACTAATGCTGATGATCGCTTTAGTGCGAAGGACTTTATAAAAGCTATCAATGGAGAACTCGTTGTTCCACAACTTTCATCACCGCAAGAAACACCAAAGCTAAAGAAAGAAGTCAAAAAAGGACAAGGATTTTCTGCCATTGCAGGGATGCAGGAACTGAAGGATACCATCAAACTAGATGTCATTGATGCTCTTAATGAGAGAGAGCGATATGCAGAATATGGTTTAACTATTCCTAATGGGATGTTGCTCTATGGACCTCCAGGATGCGGAAAAACATTTTTTGCTGAACGAATGGCAGAAGAAATAGGCTTTAACTTCTATCAGTTAAAACCATCTGACATTCAAAGTAAATGGGTGAATGCTTCGCAAGAGAATATCAAGAATCTGTTTGATGACGCTCGCAAGAATGCGCCAAGCATAATCTTTATTGATGAACTTGACGCTATCGTGCCTAACCGTAATAATTCAAGTGTGAGCCACATGAATACCAGCACAGTAAACGAGTTCTTAGCTCAAATGAATAATTGCGGTGATGATGGAATTTTCATCATCGGCGCAACTAACCGACCAGATTCAATTGCCCCTGCAATTTTACGTTCTGGAAGATTAGATAAAGTTATTTACTTGTCTCCTCCTGACTTCGAAGCTCGCAAAATGATGTTCAAATTGCACTTAGAGAAAAGACCTCGCGAAATTGGGTTGGATTTTTCAGAATTAGCCAGAGTAACAAAAAACTATGTTTCGAGCGATATAAAATTCTTATGTGATGAAGCTTCCCGAAAAGCGTTAAAACTTAGCTCTAGAATTTCAAAAGAAATTCTATTTGAAACGATTAATCAAAACAAACCTTCGATTTCCATGGAAGAGCTTAATAGCTATATCGCTATTAGAGCAAAAATGGAAGGAGTCTCTTTAAACACCTCAAATACTAACGCTCGACGAAAAATCGGCTTTTAAACTAATTAGATATGGATACATTGCAATTTAACAAACTATTGCTCCGAACAGCTTTCGCTAGTATGGCTTGCGATGGAGAAATTGAGAAGCGTGAAGTCAAACTCATCAGAAAGCTACACACGGAAAACAAAACTTTCGGAGATGTCAATATTGATGAAGAATTGGACAAGTTATTAGCTGAAATAAATAAAGATGGTCAACAATTCTTGAAAGACTTTTTCAGCAAACTTAAAAGGGCAGAGCTAACAGAATCTGATGAGTTAAACCTAATTGAGGTCGCTATCGAAATTATCAAAGCCGATGATAAAATAGAATATAACGAAATAAAGTTCTTTAAAGTCATTCGTTCGAATTTAAAAATAAATAACGATAGTATTCTAGAAATATATCCAGAACTTGAAAACTATCTTGAGCAAGATGTAATTTCCAATTCTTATATGAGTAGGCTTCAGAATGATTTTCTCGACACGCTGATTTCAAACGAGTTTGTTTTTGATGAGAATGTTTTGCTATAGAGACATAGGTGAATATAAAAAATAAACAACTTTCTAATGCAGGTACCCTTGATATTAAATTACAACAAACCTCATCCATAATCACAAGCGCAGAGGATTCAATACAAAAACCCCAAAAGCCAAATCGGAACTTTAGCACCATTGCCAATCTCGATGTCATCGGCGGCAATCAAGTAATTATCTAGATGCTTCACTTGCGAACTGTCTTTTCCCTTTCCGCCCACTTCGATGGTGAGTCCATCAATATAGAAATCCCCTTCGGCAGGAGTGCTGACTGGCTTGCCTGCATTCAAGAGCTGATTGAGCACAAATGTTTCTCGGAGATTCCCAATGTCGGGTTTCTCTTTCAGTGCAAAGGCAAGATTAGTGTTTTCTAGATAAATTTTGTCGGGCTTTTGCAAAATCGACACGCCTTTTCCATCGGGACTCAAAGCATTGAGCAATCGGGCATCTTTCAGCTGATAGATGTATTGATATACACTATCACGACTTAAATCAAGCTTGCGAGAAAGGGCTGCGATATTGGGCTTGAATGGCACGGATTCT
>JBKECD010000018.1:0-6556 GCA_047974225.1 Mangrovibacterium sp. | reverse complement strand
GAGCTTACATATGAAACAAGAATTTATAATTAGCATATACTCCGAAAATCACATCGGACTATTAAATAGGCTGACTCTTAATTTTACGAGGAGGAAGATGAATATTGAAAGCATCACAGCATCGCAATCCGCCATTCCGGGGATTTCAAAGTTTACCATTGTGGTGAATGAAACCGAGGAGCGAGTGAGAAAGGTGGTGGCGCAAGTAGAAAAGATGGTGGACGTGCTCAAAGCGTTCTATCACACCACCGACCAGATGGTCTATCAGGAAATGGCACTTTATAAAGTATCGACCGAGTCGATTTATGATAGCGACCAGATCGAGAAGCTTGTGCGTGAATCGGGTGCTCGCATTTTGGAAATCACTCGGGAGTTTACGGTGATTGAAAAGACGGGGCACAAGCACGAAACGCAACAGCTTTTTGAAGACTTGGCGCAGTTTGGTGTCTTGCAATTCATCAGAACAGGTTGCATCGCCATCACTCGCGACCCTATCGAAAGGCTTTCGGAGTTTCTGAAAGAAAGAGATGAGCTGTTAGAGTTATGAGTTATGAGTTATGAGTTGGGCTTCGCACGCTGCACTCCGAACTCCGCACTAAAAATAAAATAAACATCGTGTAGAAATGTAGCGTGTCAGAGCTTCGCACTCCGCACGCTGCATTCGCACTAAAAAACAAATACATGGCAAATTATTTCAACACGCTTTCATTGCGTGGTCAGTTAGAACAATTAGGAACTTGCGAGTTCATGGACGCATCGGAGTTTGCCGATGGCGTGAAAAAATTATTGGGCAAAAAGGTAGTCATTGTGGGCTGTGGTGCTCAAGGCTTGAATCAAGGCTTAAACATGCGCGACTCGGGTTTGGATATTTCCTATGCCTTGCGTGAAGCTGCCATCAAGGAGCAACGCCAATCGTTTAAGAACGCTTCGGAAAATGGTTTCAAAGTGGGCACTTATGAGGAGCTTATCCCAACTGCTGACATGGTGGTGAATCTTACGCCCGACAAGCAACACTCGGCTGTGGTGGCAGCAGTGATGCCACTGATGAAGAAAGGCGCAGTGCTTTCTTATTCGCATGGTTTCAACATGGTGGAAGAAGGTATGCAAGTGCGCAAAGATATTACGGTGATTATGGTTGCGCCTAAATCGCCCGGTTCGGAAGTGCGCGAGGAATACAAACGTGGCTTTGGTGTGCCTACATTGATTGCGGTGCATCCTGAAAACGACCCAAATGGCGATGGTCTGGAGATTGCGAAAGCTTATGCCGTGGCTACTGGTGGCGACCGTGCCGGCGTGCTTCGCTCGTCGTTTGTGGCGGAAGTGAAATCCGACTTGATGGGCGAGCAAACCATCCTTTGCGGATTGCTTCAAACAGGTTCGATCCTTTCTTTCGAGAAGATGGTGGAAAAAGGAATCGACCCCGGCTATGCCTCTAAATTGATTCAATATGGTTGGGAGGTCATCACTGAAGCGTTGAAGCATGGTGGGGTAACCAACATGATGGATCGTCTTTCAAACCCTGCGAAGATTAAAGCTTTCGAGCTTTCCGAAGAGTTGAAACGCATCATGCGTCCGCTTTTCCAAAAGCACATGGACGACATCATCAGCGGCGAGTTCTCTCGTGTGATGATGGAAGATTGGGCGAATGACGATGTGAATCTACTCACATGGCGTGCAGCCACTGCCGAAACAGCTTTCGAGAAAACGCCTGCTGGCGATGTGGAAATCTCAGAGCAAGAGTATTTCGACCATGGAGTGCTGATGGTGGCATTTGTGAAATCGGGTGTGGAACTCGCTTTTGAAACTATGGTTGAGGCAGGCATCAAAGAAGAGTCGGCATACTATGAGTCTTTGCACGAAACTCCGCTCATCGCCAACACCATTGCACGCAAAAAACTCTTCGAGATGAACCGTGTGATTTCTGATACAGCTGAATATGGTTGCTATCTCTTCGATCATGCTTGCAAACCAATGCTTGCCGACTTTATGAAAAACATCGACACTGATGTGATTGGCAAAGCCTATGGCGAAGGCAAAGGAAATGGTGTGGACAATAAGCAATTGATTGCCGTGAATGAAATCATCCGCTGGCACCCAGTGGAGGAAGTGGGCGAGTATTTGCGCGAGGCAATGACTGCGATGAAAAAGATTGTGTAGCTTGTCTATATAATATGGTATAAAAAAGTCTGGCTCGATGAGTCAGACTTTTTTAGTTCAAACTGTTATCCCCACTCGCTCGATGTGGGCAATTAAATCGGGATTGTCAATCTGATCAAACAAGGATACATCAATCCGAATGGGGAGCAACAAATCATCGAGTTCAGTCTCAATGCGAAGAAGTTCATCAAAAAGCAAATCTTTCCCCATCAAGCACACATCAAGGTCTGAACCTTGGCGATAATTCCCCTTAGCTCGTGAGCCATAAACAATTGCTCGCTGAATTCGGGGGTGATTAGCAAATACTCCCTTGATGCTGAGTATCTGTTCTTGCAATAATCCAAACATTACCGATTAATTTTAGTTGTCATCACTTGGTGGAGCTCCATAAAAGCTGTGTGATACTCCTGCATAATTTTGTCATAGACTTCCTGCGCCACTTTCTCATTATAGGTGTGAGAGGTCTTTATCCTACTTTTAATCATATCCATCCATAACACGCCATCGGAAACCAAGTTTGCTTCAACAGCAAAACGAATGGCATCTCGGGAGCCTGCAATGTCAGTATTCCCTTGGTAAAAGGCGTAATCTTTCATCACATTCCAAGACATTTCATAGGTGTATTCAAAACGCTGAATCAGTCCTTCCTTGATGATTTCACCATAAGCTCCCATCGTTTCAATGGGATTTTCCATCACATAACTCACAGCTTCCGACAGTTTATTCAATGCCTTCTCGAAATTAGAAAATCGTTGTATCCACCTAATATCTTGCTGTTTTTCCATGTTATCCTATCTGTTAGTCCTCCACAAAAATAAAAAACAATTCTGAATCCTGCAAGCTCCCCAGAGAGGCAAGCGTATTGCTGAATTGCAATAAAGGCTTTTATCAACTAGTTTTCAACCCTCACCACTCGGAAGCCGACATTGGCGTAACCTTGTGTGCCTGTTCGCACATCATCGGATTTCTCGCTGCGGCAATCATCACGCTCCGAATCCCAGCTTCCACCTTTGATGATATATGAACCGCTCGTGTCGGTTGAGGAAGTCCACTCCCAGCAATTGCCCCAGAAATCAATGCCTCCGCAAGCACCTGTTGTCTGACTATAAGCATCCACCGCTGTTAATCCCGATTCAACATCGCCTGAGTTCATGACCACATCTTTCGGCATATGACCCGCACCGAGAATCCATTCCTCATCGCTAGGTAGGCGATAGGTGTGAGTTTCGTCTTGCGCTGTGAGCCATTCGCAATAAGCATTAGCTTCAGCAATTGTGATATTTACAATTGGATAATTGTCCTTTCCAGCATTATAAGCAAAGTCAGATTTGAAGGCAGCATATTCAGCATTGGTTACGGGCGCATAAGCTATATAGGCATTCGGAGCTGAAGCCCCACGCAACACCATCCACGCATCATTGGGGTCGTCATCATTGCGAGGGTCGATGAGCCGAAGGAACTGTTGCTCCAATCGGATCTCCCGATTATCCACCATTTCATCCACAATAATCTGCATTTCTTCGACTACGTCAGGTGTTTTTGCCTCACGTTCCAGTTCGCGAAGTTTGGCTTTTTTGCGTGCCACAACTTTGTCATAGCGAATGCCCATTTGGTCGAGTAATGCCTGTTTGTTTTCTTCCGTTGGGTTCTTTTGATATTGACTCAGAAGTGCATTTGTTGTGGCATCTAGCTCGGGACGTTCTTCCTCCACAAGTGGCGCATCGGGGTCGTCAAATTCTAACTCGCTCTCCACCCAATCGCTAGGGCTGATGAAATTGGATCGTTCCACCACCTGATGCACGCTGAAATAATGAGCCACCAAGCCTTCTTTGAAGATAGAAAGTCGGTATCCACCATAGAGGTCGCAAGGCAGAGTGGAGATGAAATAGTCTTGATTTGGGGTGAAGCCAGCTTCCTCCGCAGCACTGAAAGTTATGATGGAATTGGCGTTTTCAATTTCATCAACCATAGGTTCTCCCAGCTCATTCCATTTTATTTTGGCTGTGCCAGAAAGAGCGTAGCCATCAACGCTTTCTAACTCTATTTTTGTTACTCCCGACATCTCAAAGTTTAGTTTTATGCCGCCGCAAACGGTGCGGAAAGAGAGTAATTCGGAACTCGTGCGAGCTACTGCCACGGCTGATTTCACATCATATCCAGTGTTGCTAGCCGTTTGAATATCTGGAATGTTTACAGTTACACTTTCTGAATTAGCCGAAACCATATTATCGGCAGGAAAGACGCCAAGCAAAGGATTGTCATTGGTGAAAGTGCCATCAATTGTGTTCGAAAGGAGCGATGAATTGCCAGCCTCTATTGTTTCCATGGAAAAAGTTTCCTCATTGAAAAACAATTTAATGGCATCGCCAGCATTCCAATTGGCATAAAGTCCATCGGAGATAGTGGCGGTAAGGCTTTGTGGGATTTCGTCCTCTTCCTGATTGTCGGGAGGAGTGATGCTTTCGTTGTCATTGTCTTTCTGACAAGCAATCATCGTCGCCATAACTAGGCAATACACGCTGAATGTTTTTAATAGCTGTTTCATGATTTGATTACTTTTTAAAAATAGTTGTTGGAATGCACATTCTATCTGTAAGACCTCGAAAAGGATAAAAGGTTAAATTGGGGCAGTGATTTTTTGATAATATAGTCCAGCTTTTTTTTAATTTTGCAGACGTATATAAATGCAAATTGAGGTGGTGTTGTATTTATTTTCTACTTTAGCCCAATAAAAGAACTGAACCGCCTTTGGTGTGGCGACAGAATAAAAACGAAGCGTTATGAAGGATAAAGAATTATTGGATATTATCAGTGCTGGGGAAACAAGCAAGGTGCAGTTTAAGCAAGAGATGGATGATGATAAGTTTGCGGCGGAAATGATTGCAATGTCTAATGCTAGAGGTGGCGTTATCCTTGTTGGGGTGAAAGATAAGACAGGCGAGCTTGTGGGTTTGACCTTCGAGCAGTTGCAGTCCTATAATAATCGATTGGCGAATGTTGCTAATGACAAGATTAAACCAACGATTTTTATTACTACTGAAGTGGTTTCGGTTGCTGAAAATAAGGTTTTGGTGGTTGAGATTAATGAGGGGACTAACAAACCGTATAAAGATAATAATGGCATAATTTGGATGAAACAAGGTTCCGACAAGCGGAAGTTAATCGACAATTCAGAAATTATGCGACTGTTTCAGCAGAGTAACAACCTATTGGCAGACGAAATGGAAGTCTATGATACAAGCATTGCTGACATTAATGAAAGGTTGTTTGCTGACTGCTTTAAGAAAGAGTTTAAAGTGTCTTATCAGGAAAAAGGCTTGACCTTTGAGGAAGCTCTGCGTGCTAAGCGGGTTCTACGAAATGAGCGAGTAACACTTGCGGGCTTATTGTTTTTTGGTGAGGATACCCAAAATATCAAGCCAGCTTTTACAGTTAAAACGGTTTCTTTTTTGGGAAACGATATTGCAGGAACTGCCTATCGCAACAAGCCTGAGGATTTGAAAGGGACGATACCAGAACTATTTAAACAAAGCATGGATTTCTTGCGGAGTAATCTCAAACATGAGCAGCGAGGGCAAGACTTCAACTCGATAGGCATTATGGAATTGTCGGAACGCGCACTGATGGAATTGGTGCAGAATGCCTTAGTGCACCGCGATTACTTTAAAAATGCACCGATTAGAATCCTAATCTTCGATGACCGCGTGGAGATTATCAGCCCCGGGAAACTTCCCAATAGCCTCACTATTGACGATATTAAATATGGCAACACGGTGATACGAAACAACCAAGTGGCTATGTTTGCCTCCCACACAATGTATTACAGCGGATTGGGCTCCGGCATCAAAAGAGCAATAGCCGAACAACCGAACATCGAACTAATCAATGATGTGGAAGGTGAACAATTCATCGTAAGGATTCCGAGATAGCGATGAAAAAGATTGTGTAGCGTGTCTATATAATATGGTATAGAAAAGTCTGGCACTTTTTTTGTATATCTCTGCAATTTGTTTTGTGCATTTGTAAAACTTTAAAATCAACAGATCATGAAAAACTTTTTCTGGCTCATACTTTTAGCAGTGCTGAGCCTTTCGGCTTGCAAGACGCAGGTTTCAATCTTGGGCGATTCGTATTCTACTTTCGGTGGATATGTGAAGCCTGACACCAACTATGTGTGGTATGGCGTGCCAAATCAAGCACCCCACAATGATGTTACTCAGGTGGAAGAAATGTGGTGGTATTCGATTGTGAACGAGGCAGGTTATAAGCTAGAGGTGAACAATTCTTTCTCGGGCTCAACAGTATGCCACACCGGATATGAGGCTGCGGATTATTCTGATCGTTCCTTCATCACTCGGCTGACTAAGCTCGGCAAGCCTGATGTGATTATTGTCTTTGG
>JBKECD010000106.1:0-13631 GCA_047974225.1 Mangrovibacterium sp. | reverse complement strand
GTAGCATCCCAACATGCTTGCTTTAGCATCGCCCTTCATAATACATATATACTTGCGACATACTTTTTGCACTTTTTCAGGCTTAAAAAACGTGAAATTTTCCTATCTACTTGTTTGAGTGATGATTGCAAATGTATTTTTTTTTGGAGGTAAATCAGAATTGAGCCATTCAGATAGCCCCACCCACTCCCGCTGGCAATCCCCCAACGCCCCAAAGGGCGTTCCGTAGAGCCGCATTGAATGCGGCTCAATACAACCCGGAAACACCAACCCCTAGCGGGGCTATCTGATATGGCGATATGCTTTTGCTTAGACCCAAAATTTCCCCTGTTTCGCAAAAATGACAATTGGAAGAAGTGATAGTTGTTACAAAAGTAAAAGTACTTTGGGCTTGCTGCACGTGCAGCAAGCCCAAAGTACTTTTACTTTCGGTCGGTGGCATGTGCAGCAAGGGCAAAGTTTTTTTACTTTCGGTCGGCTGCACGTGCAGCAAGCTCAAAGTTTTTTACTTTCGGTCGGTGGCATGTGCAGCAAGCCCAAAGTTTTTTTACTTTTTGCCGCCCGCACCGTGCAGCAAGCTCAAAGTACTTTTACTTTCGGTCGGCTGCATGTGCAGCAAGGGCAAAGTTTTTTGAATAATAAGGATGGAAAACATTTATTTTGCTAATTGATTGCGAGTTTTGAAATAAATGTGTTTCTTTTGTGGTTGGAAAACAAAGAGACAATATATTCCATCGCTTGAAAAAGGGCGTTGGAGCAAATAATATTAAAAGAAAAAACATGGCAGGAAAAATTAAAATAGGGATTTCGCAAGGAGATATCAATGGTGTGGGCTATGAAGTGATCATGAAGGCTTTAGAGGATAAGCGAGTGCTCGAAATGTGCACGCCCATCGTCTATGGTTCGCCCAAGGTGGCGTCCTATCATCGCAAAGCGATTGGTTTCGAGGGATTTCAATTCAACACCATCGACCGTGCCGAGTCGGCATCGACCGACCGGGTGAACATCATCAACTGCATCGACGACAATGTGCATGTGGAGCTGGGTAAGCTTTCGGAAGTGGCGGGCGAGGCTTCTTATATGGCGCTCGAAGCGGCGGTGAAGGACTTGAAGGAAGGCAAGATTGATGCCCTTGTAACCGCTCCGATTTCAAAAGACAATATCCAAAGCGAGAAATTTAATTTCCCCGGGCACACCGAGTTTCTAGCCACGCAATTTGCGGCTGACAATCACATTATGCTCATGGTGAGCGAGCTGATGCGAGTGGGCGTGGTAACCACCCATGTGGCGCTCAAGGATGTGGCGAAGCAAATCACACAAGAGTCTATTCTGAAAAAACTGCGCATCATCGCTTCCTCGATGGAGCAAGATTTCAGCATCAAGCGACCACGGATTGCGGTGTTGGGGCTAAATCCGCATTGCGGCGATGGCGGATTGATTGGCAAGGAAGAGCAAGAAATCATTATCCCTGCCATTGCGCAAGCCAAGAAAGAGGGAATACTTGCCTTGGGTCCTTATCCGAGCGATGGTTTCTTTTCGACAAGCGATTATAGCAAGTTTGACGCCATTTTGGCAATGTATCACGACCAAGGATTAGCCCCTTTCAAAGTGATTTCAGAAGACCATGGGGTGAACTACACAGCGGGGCTGCCCATCATTCGCACTTCGCCCACTCATGGCACGGGATTTCCCATTGCGGGGAAAAATGTGGCGAAGGAAAGTTCTTTCCGCGAGGCTTTATATTTGGCGATTGACATTCACAAGAACCGTCAAATTCACCATGAAATAACAGCCAATCCGCTGAAAATCTCCAAATCAACGTATAATAATAAAGAATAGTCCATGTTTGAATATATTAAAGGGAAGCTGACAGGCTTGTCGCCCACGCATGTGGTGCTCGAAGCTGGGGCGATAGGTTATTATATTAACGTGTCGCTCAACACCTATTCCGCCGTGGCAGGCGAAAAAGAGGTGTTGCTTTATTTGCATCAGGTGGTGCGCGAGGATGCTCATTTGCTTTATGGATTTTCCACCGACGACGAACGTCGTCTGTTTCGCTTGCTCATTTCGGTGAGCGGCATCGGTGCAAACACTGCCATTGTGATGCTTTCATCACACACAGCGGCTGAAATCAGCGCGGCGGTGATTGCGGGCGACGTGGGATTTCTGAAAAGAATTAAAGGTATTGGCGAAAAAACAGCGCAGCGGGTCATCATCGACTTGAAAGATAAGATGGACAAGATGGGGCATTCAGCCGATGGATTTGCCTTTGCGGCTGCCGATAGCTCGGTGCGTGAAGATGCTTTGTCGGCGTTGGTGGCTCTGGGCATTTTGCGCAAAGCGGCTGAAAAAGCTGTCGATGGAATTTTGAAAAAAGAACCTTCGGCAGGTGTCGAGCAGCTCATCAAGCAAGCGTTGAAACAGCTTTAGGATAAAAAGAAAAATTAGGCATTGAGGAATTTGGCTCATCATTGTTGGAAGCTCCTTGGGGTGATGATTGTCGTGTGTTATTGCATGGCGATTCGACCTGTTGCAGCTCAAATTCAGCCTCAAGCAAGCAGCGCAACCGACAGCACCAAGTTGGTCTATCCGATAAAAGATAAGAATGAACATGCTGGCGGCAACGACGAAAATAAATCAGGATTATATCTGAAAGACCCCTCGAATGTGGAGCGAAAGGTGGATTATGATGGCGAAAGCAATCGCTATGTTTTCACCGAGCGAGTGGGGGGCATCGACTATCGACTGCCTTATGCGATGACGCTCGAGGAGTATGCGCAATATGGCATGCAGCAATCGCTCAACAACTATTGGCGCATGCGCCGCATGAATGTCGAGGAGCAGGCGAAGAAGGGATTAATCCCAGATTTGATGATTGATGCGGAGTCGTTTGGCAAAATCTTTGGCAGCAACACGATTTCGGTAGTTCCGCAAGGCTATGTGGAAGTGAGCTTTGGGGGGCAAACCACCAATACGGAGAACCCTGCCGTGTCGGAGCGTATCCGAAAATATACGACTTTCGATTTCGACCAGCAAATTCAGATGAGCCTAGTGGGAAGTATTGGTGATAAAATGAATATGCAGGTGAATTATAACACCGAATCGACCTTCACATTTGAAAACCAACTCAACCTAGAATATACCGGCGACGAGGATGAAATCCTTAAGAAAATCGAAGCGGGCAATGTGTCGATGCCCCTTAATGGCTCGTTGATTACGGGGGCGAGCAACCTCTTTGGGGTTAAGGCAGACATGCAATTCGGAAAGCTGTCATTATCCACGGTGCTTTCGCAAGATGAGGGCGAGCGCAAGGTGGTCAATGTGCAAGGAGGAGCGCAGCAAACGAATTTTCAAATCTCGGCAGCCGATTATGATGCCAACCGGCACTTCTTTCTCTCGCATTATTTCCGTGATAACTATGACAATGCGCTGAAGTCGCTCCCTGTGGTGCGCTCGGTGGTGCAGATTAATCGTGTGGAGGTGTGGGTAACCAATAAAACAGGCAATTATCAGTCTTCGCGAAATATCTTGGCGATGCTCGACTTGGGCGAGCATAAGGCGAATATATATAATAGTGTGCCCGATTTCCAAGAGTCGGCGGGGAAGACTTACCCCTATAATGTGTTGCCCTATAATGATGCCAATAATCAGTATGCGAGCATCACTTCGAGCTATGCGAGTGTGCGCGAGGTGTCGAAGATTAACAGCACGCTCAGCCCTTTGAGTAGCTATGGATTTCAGGGGGGGCAAGATTTTGAAAAGGTGGAGCAAGCCCGCAAGCTGGAGTCTTCAGAATATACTATCAACGAGAAACTGGGCTATATCTCGCTCAACACCGCCTTAAATAGCGATGAGGTGCTGGCGGTGGCCTATAATTACACCGCCAACGGCATGACTTTCCAAGTGGGGGAGTTTGCCGATGATGGAATTACAGCGCCGCAAACACTGGTGCTGAAACTGCTCAAAGGAACAACGATGTCGCCCAAGCTTCCCACTTGGGATTTGATGATGAAAAACGTCTATAACTTAGGGGCTTTCTCGCTCACAAGTGAAGATTTTCAGCTTAATGTCTTATATCAGAACAGTCAGACAGGGACGCTCACCAACTTCCTGCCTAAGTCGAACCTCTCGGGGCATATTTTGCTTAATGTGCTCAATCTCGACAATCTCAATTCGCAGCTCGACAAAGGAAGCAATGGGGTGTTCGACTATATCGAGGGGATAACGGTCAATTCTTCCACAGGGCGTATTTTCTTCCCCGTGCTAGAGCCTTTTGGGAAATATCTGGCTGATTCAATCACCGAAAACTCCTATAAAAAGGAGTATGCCTATACTTCACTCTATGACTCGACCAAGGTCTATGCCGAACAAGATGCCGAGCATAATAAATTTGTGCTCAAAGGAAAATATAGCGGTTCGAGCAGCTCGGAAATTAGCCTTGGAACAATCAACTTGGTGCAAGGCTCCGTAACGGTTTCCTCGGGTGGGGCAAAGCTCACCGAGGGGATTGACTATGTGGTGGATTATCTCCTTGGGACGGTGAAGATTATCAATGATGCTTATTTGCAATCGGGGGCTTCCTTGCAGGTGTCCACCGAAAGTCAAAGTTTATTCACAGTGCAACGAAAAACATTGCTCGGTGCACATGCCAACTATGCTTTTTCCGATAAATTCAACCTCGGTGGAACGGTGATCCACATGAATGAACGTCCGATTACTCAAAAGGTGAATTATGGCGATGACCCGATTTCCAACACCATGCTCGGCGTGGATTTTAATTATTCGTCGGAGTCGCAGCTCATGACCGATATCATCAACAAAATACCGCTCCTCGACACCAACGCCAAATCTTCGTTGGCACTAGAGGGCGAATATGCCAAGTTGATTAGCGGAACAAATAACACAACGGGGGGAGTGGTCTATATTGATGATTTTGAAAACACCGAGACTTCGATTGATGTGCGCCAACGCCAAAGCTGGATGCTTGCTTCAGTGCCTCAGCATCAGCCCGATTTGTTTCCCGAGGCAATGCTCGACAATGATTTGGCAAGCGGATATAACCGGGCTAAGTTTGCGTGGTATGTCATCGACCCGATTTTCACTCGAAACAATGAATACACGCCAAGACACATGTATAATGATGTCGATATGCAATCGGATAATCTGGTGCGTGAGGTCAGTCAGCAAGAAATCTATCCCGACAAAGATTTAGAAGTGGGCACGCCAACAGCCATGTCGATTCTCAACCTTGCCTATTATCCCGAAGAGCGGGGAGCGTATAACTTCGACACGCAGACGAGCAGCTATTCGAGCGGGCTCAATGCCGATGGGACACTGCGCGACCCAGCATCTCGCTGGGGGGGTATCATGCGTGAAATCACCACCACCAACTTTCAGAATGCCAATATCGAATACCTTGAGTTTTGGGTGATGGACCCCTTTGTGAATGACACGCTCAGTAAAATGTCGGGGGCTGATTTATATTTCAACTTCGGAGATATCTCCGAAGATGTGCTCAAGGACTCACGCAAGCTCTATGAGAATGGACTGCCCGAGTCGAGCGAGGTAACTTATGTCGATACCACTATTTGGGGGCGTGTGCCCACGCAGACACAAATCACCAAATCATTTGTGAACAACGATGCGGCGATTGTGAGCCAAGATGTCGGTTTCGATGGTTTGAGCAACGTCAATGAGCAAGCGTTCTATAAAGAATATCTCGACCAATTGCAGACGGTGCTCGATGCCGATAGTTATCAATCGTATTTCAAAGACCCCGCAGGTGATGATTTCCAGTATTATCGAGGCTCGGAATACGACCAAAATGAAACCTCCATCCTAGAGCGTTATAAAAAATATAATGGTGTAGAGGGAAACTCGCTGCCTGCTTCGCAGTCCACCGAGAGTTATTCCACCTCAGCCACGACCATCCCCGATGGGGAAGATATCAATGGCGACAATACGCTGAATGAATATGAACGATACTACCAATATCATGTGAGCATGCGCCGCGAGGATATGGTGGTGGGCAAAAATAATATCACCGATGCACGCACCGTTACGGTGGATGTGCCCAACGGAAGCACCTCTGTTACGTGGTATCGCTTCCGCATTCCGCTTAGCTCGCCCGATGGTGTGTTTGGCAACATCTCGGATTTCACCTCCATCCGATTTATGCGCATGTATATGCGCAATTCCACCACGCCCATTCATCTTCGCTTTGCAACGATGCAGCTGGTGCGTGCCGATTGGCGCAAATATACCTCGAGCCTTGAAAGCAATTCCACGGCTTTGGGCACCAACACCACTTTCGATGTGTCGGCAGTGAATATCGAGGAAGATGCCAATCGAACTCCTGTGAGCTATGTGCTTCCTCCGGGCATCGACCGAGTGATTGACCCCTCGAATGCGCAAATTCTTTCGCTCAATGAGCAGGCGATGACTATGCGTGTGAGCGAATTGGAGCAAGGCGACTCGCGAGCGGTCTTTAAAGCGATTAATCTCGATTTCCGAAGATATAAAAACATCAAGCTGGATGTGCACGCCGAGGCACTTCCCGGCGAACAGTTGGCAGATGACGACCTCTATTTCTTTGTCAGAATGGGGACTGATTACAGCTACAACTACTATGAATATGAGCTTCCGCTTCAGCTCACCGCTGAAGGAGTGTATAGCTCAAGCATCGAAGCCGACCGCATGGCGGTGTGGCCCGATGCCAACCGACTAGACTTCCCGCTGTCGGTGTTCACCGACGCCAAGCTGTCGCGCAATGCCGCCGTGCGCACGGCGGGCTCAAGCATCACCACTTCCGATGAATATGAAATGGTGCACTCAGGATATAATTATAATCGAAATAGAGTGAAGGTGAAGGGGAACCCCTCGCTGGCTGATGTGCAGGTGATGTTGTTTGGGATTCGTCATAAAGACGGCACGCTGGTGTCGGCGCCCAAGTCGGCGGAAGTGTGGGTCAATGAATTGCGCCTCACCGAGACGGAAGACGATGGCGGATGGGCTGCCGCTGGGCGGGTGTCGATGCGCTTGGCTGATTTGGGAAGTCTGGTATTCTCGGGGCGACATAGCTCGGCGGGATTTGGAGGTATCGACCAGACCTCTTCGGAGCGCTCAACCGACAATCTGACGGAATATGATGTTTCGACCAATTTAGAGCTTGGGAAGTTCTTCCCCGAGAAAGCTAAAGTGCAAATACCGCTTTATATGAGTGTGTCGAAAAGTGTGAGCAATCCCGAATACGACCCTGTGAATACGGATTTACGACTCACGGAAACACTGTCGCTGGCTGAAAGTAAAGCCGAGCGAGATTCGATTAAGCGAGCGGCACAAGATTACAGCAAGCGCCGGAGTATTGTGCTGAATAATGTGAAGGTTGATCAAATGTTTAAGCCGGAGAAACCACGCTTCTATGACCCCGCCAATTTTGCGGTGTCGTTTGCCCACAATGCCGCCGAAGCACGTGATATCAACACGGAATACGACAACGAACGTTCGACACGTGTGGCGTTGAATTATAATTTCAATCATCGCCCCAAAGTCTATGAGCCGTTTAAAAGCGCTATCAAGTCGCCCCATTTGCAGCTGCTCAGAGATTTCAACTTCTCGCTTTCGCCCACTAGCATCGGCTATCGTGCGGAGCTTTATCGTTATTACAACGAGGTGCAGACGCGCGACGTAACCAATTCCGAACTTCGGATTCCGCTAACGGTGGAAAAGGATTTCTTGTGGCGGAATAATTTCGACTTCACCTATAATCTGACAAAATCGCTGTCTATTGTTTTTTCTTCGGAAGGAACGAACCGCATAGATGAGCCCGAGGGGCGCATCTACCGATTGGATGACGACTATGAATTGAAGAAAGATTCGATTTTGCAAAGCTTGTGGGACATGGGGCGACCAGTGCTTTATGGACATAATCTGAATGTAACTTATCAAGTGCCTATCAATAAAATCCCAGTGCTCAGCTGGGTTAGCACCACGGCACGCTATCAGGGACTATATAATTGGTCGGCTGGGGCAATCACCGATGAGTCGATTGAATTGGGAAACACCATCGACAACAGTCGCTCGATACAAATAAATGGTCAAGCTTCGTTTACGAGCCTTTATAATAAAGTGCCCTATCTGAAGAATGTCAATCAGCGCTTTTCATCGCGCTCTCGTCGAGGCTCAACAGCAGGACGGACGGAAGAGAAGGTGGAAATACAGCGTGTGAGCTATAAGAAGGAGGGAGTGAAGTTTGCTGCCGATGAGCCTAAGCGCATCAAGCATAATTTGCACACCGAAGACGTAACGATTCGCCTATATGACGATGAGGGAAAATTGGTGCGTGGCTCGATTAAGGTGCTCGATGGAAATCATATCGAATATACCACAAAGGCGGATTTGAAAAACGCTAAGTTGGAAATATCTGGCAGACGAATTGTCGAGAAAACAGTGTGGTCGGAGGTTGCTGCCTATTCGGCTCGTGTCCTCATGATGGTGAAAAATGGTAGTGTGAGCTATCTGAATGCCGATGGAACAGCCTTGCCGGGATTCCTTCCTGAGCCTTCATTCTTTGGTGGTGGCGATTACACCAACACCGAAGTGGGATTAGGCAATGTCGCAACTTCTTTCGCTCCCGGTCTGCCATTCTTGCTGGGATGGCAAGATGAAGATTTTGCGAAAAAAGCAGCCGAAAAGGGATGGATTACTGCCGATAGTACGCTCAATTCACCCTATATTATGACACACCGTGAGGAGTGGAACTTCCGCTTGAATTTAGAGCCTATTAATTCGTTTAAGATTGACCTTTCCGCCAAGCGAGCTTTGGCGGAAAATAGTAGCGAATATTATTTGTATCAGCAGGATGCCAAAGGATTTGTGATGGCGAATAAAAATGTGTCGGGCAACTTTAGCATGTCGGTCAATACTTGGAAAACAGCTTTTTCTGATATGGGTGAAGCAGGCGTGCAGCCTTCGGAAGCCTATACGGCTTTGCTCGAAAATCGCAAGGTAATCGCTCAGCGATTGGCAGCGCAAAGGGTCGCCAATATTGGCGCCGACTACGACCCCGAGGCGGTGGATGCCACCACGGGATTTCCCGTGGGATATGGAGCAAGCTCGCAAGCGGTGTTGATTCCTGCATTTATTGCTGCCTATACGGGGCAGTCGCCCGACAAGGTTTCACTCAGCCCCTTCCCCTCGTTGCGATATATGTCGCCCAACTGGAATGTCAGCTACAACGGCAATGTGTCGAAGATTCCCGGAGTCAATAAGGTGATGAAGACGGTGGCTATTTCGCATGCCTATCAATCGACCTATAATGTGGGGGCTTATCAGACCAATCTGAATTTCGACGATGCCGCCTATGGCGACGGCTTCAGCTATGTGATGGATGCCAACAATAATTTCGTGCCTAATTATAGCATGTCGGCAGTCAATATCTCCGAGGTGCTCAATCCCCTAATCAACATGAATATCACATGGCTCAACGACCTATCGACCTCGCTAGGGATGAGCCGCACACGCAATATGACCTTGAGCTTCACCAATAGCCAGCTCACCGAGGTGGTGTCGCAAAGCTTTAATTTGGGGGTGGGCTATAAATTCCCACGCATGGATTTATTCATCAAGACCAATGGCAAGCAGAAGTCGTTTTCGAATGATTTGAACCTTCGCTGTGATTTGAAAATCATGAAGAATAAAACCGTCTTGCGCAAGCTTGAAGAGGCTGACGACCAGCTGACCGCAGGGCAGCGGATGATGACCTTGAAGACCTCAGCGGACTATGCGCTGAGCGACCGTTTCCAATTGCGACTGTATTACGACCGTGCGATTAACACGCCCTACACTTCAAATGCCTTCCCCACTTCAACCACCAATTTCGGCATGACGTTCCGCTTTACGCTGATGCAATAAATCGGATCAGAAGACAAGCGCCAAGCCGATGCCATGGGGCGAGCAAGTCAGATTAAGGCTCGTGGTGGAGTGGCGATATCCTGCATTATAATAGCTGACAGCTTGCTGGGCTCGCTTGTGGAATAGCACGCGAAAGGGAACGGACGCTGCCAAGCAGGCGCCGCCCCAATAGGCTAATTCCCAATTAGGATTATCTTGCCCTTGCAGGGCATCGACCACCGGCAGGGAAAGCAAAACGGTGCCGGTGGCGAAGAATAGGCGCTCGATGATGCGCGCTTGCGCCATCTTCAACACATGGGTGTTCATCTGCGGGTCTTTTGCCAAGACATTCAGAAGCTGATCGGCGGTCATATCGACATCGCAGCGGGTATATACCTTCTGTTTTAAAATCCCCCGCTCGCCAATCGTGATGGGGCTATAGGCAATCTGCGCTTGCGCTCCCAAGGAGAGCGCAAGAAATAGAATTAGTGCCAAGTGGCGAGGTGCGAAGCACCAAGTGGCGAAGCTCAACTCATAACTCATAACTCATAACTCATAACTCATAACTCATAACTCATAACTCATAATTCAATTAGTGTGCTTCCTCCCAGTTTCTAGCCGCTTTCATGTCCACCAAGAGCGGGACATTGAGGTCGATAGCAGCTTCCATCTGCTCGCTCACGAGCTGTTTCATTTGGTCGAGTTCGGATGCGAGCACCTCGAAGTTCAGCTCATCGTGCACTTGCAGCACGAGTTTCGACTGCAAGCCTGCTTCTTTCATCGCCCGATGAATATTAATCATGGCAATCTTGATGATGTCGGCTGCTGAGCCCTGAATGGGCGCATTGATGGCATTGCGCTCGGCAATGCCTCGCACGATGGAGTTGGCTGAATTGATGTCGCTCAGATAGCGGCGGCGCCCCTTGATTGTTTCCACATAAACCTGCTGGCGAGCCTTGGCGATGCACTCGTCCATGTATTCCTTGATGCGTGGGAAGTTTTCGAAATAGCCATTGATGAGCTGCTTGGCCTCCTTGCGTGGGATATTCAGCCGCTGTGCCAAGCCAAAGGCTGAAATGCCATAGATGATGCCGAAGTTGGCCGTTTTAGCCTTGCGGCGCATGTCGCTCGTAACCTCCTCGAGGGGCACTTTGTAAATCTTGGCTGCGGTGGAGCTATGCACATCAACTCCTTGGCGAAAGGCTTCAATCATGTGTTCGTCGCCACTCAGGGAAGCCATGATGCGCAACTCAATTTGCGAATAGTCGGCAGACAAAAACACGTGATTATCGTCGGTGGCGGTAAAAGCTTTGCGCACCTCCCGTCCCGCTTCATCGCGGATGGGGATGTTTTGCAAGTTGGGGTTGGTCGAGCTCAGCCGACCAGTGGCGGTTACCGCCTGATTAAACGAGCTGTGCAATCTCCCTGTGCGTGTGTTCACCAGCAGCGGAAGCGCTTCCACATAGGTGGAAAGCAGCTTTTTCAGTCCTCGATATTCGAGCACTTTGGGCACAATCGGATGCTTGTCGATAAGTCCGCTGAGCACCTCCTCGGAGGTGGAATATTGGCGGGACTTGGTTTTTTTGGTGGGCGCTTCGATGTTGAGGTTTTCAAATAAGACCACCCCCAATTGCCGAGGCGATGACACATTAAACTGCTCGCCTGCGAGATTGATAATCTGATGCTCAAGCTTACGCACTTCTTGGCGCAAGACCTTGCCATATTCGTTCAGACTATCCACATGGAGGTTCATCCCCACCAGCTCCATGTCGGTCAGGACATCCACCAGTGGGATTTCGATTTCGTCAAACAGCGCTCGAGCTCCTTGCTTGTCGAGCTCGCTGTCGATTTCTTTTTTCAGCTGCAAGCAGCAGTCGGCATGTTCACACACGAAGTGCATCATTTCTTCCACCGACAGGTCGGTGAAGCTCAATTGATTTTTGCCTCGCTTGCCGAGCAAGTCCTCGATATTTATTTTTTTATAGCGCAAATAAATCTCACACAGATAGTCGAGCGAGTGGCGCAAGTCGGGATTAATCAAATAATGCGCCAGCTGGGTGTCATATTGAGCGCCGATGATTTCCACGCCATATTGCTTCAGCATGAGCTTTGCGAATTTCAAATTGTGAGCTACTTTCAGGATGCTTTCATCGCCGAAAACGAGGGCGAACTCTTGTGCCACAAGGCACGCTTCCGCTCGGTTTTCGGGCAGTGTTACGCAGTAGGCTTCCCCCGATTTAAATGAAAATGCCAGGCACAGCAAATTGGCATTCATGGCATCGAGGCTGTCGGTGGCAACCGTAAAGGCAAACTCTTTTTGCACCGAGAGCTCCGCACGAAGGCTTGCCCGCTGCATGTCATTTTCCACCAAGATGTGGCAATGCTCCACCTCGGCAATGCTCTTAAGAGAGGGCTTTGGTTCTTCTTCTTCCTCGCTTTCGAGCAAGTCGGAAAACAAATCTCGCTGCACAGCCACTTCGACCTCGGCTGCGGGATATCGTTGCGCCCAATTGCGAAACTCCAGCTCGCTGAAAATGGCGTTGAGGGCTGCCGAGTTGGGCGATTTCAATCGCAAGGCAGCTTCGTCGAGCTCCACAGGCACATGCTTAGCAATCACCACCAGCTCGCGCGAAAGGCGAATCATCGCCTCATGTTCGATCAGGTTTTCCTTTTGCTTGCCTTTGAGTTCTTCAATATGCTCATAGATGCCATTGATAGAACCATATTTACCGATTAATTTCTGCGCCGTTTTGGGTCCGATGCCTGGGCATCCTGGGATATTGTCGGAGGCGTCGCCCATCAGCCCGAGGATGTCGATGACTTGAGAAGGGGTGTTGATTTCAAAATTCTCACACACCTCTTTGACGCCCCAGATTTCGGACTCTTTGCCCGAGCGACCGGGTTTATACATGCGCACTTTTGGTGTTACAAGCTGCGCATAATCCTTGTCGGGCGTCATCATGAGCACCTCAAATCCTGCCTGCTCGGCTTTCACCGAGAGCGTGCCAATGACATCATCGGCTTCAAATCCTTTTTTTTCGATAATCGGAATGTTGTAGGCTTCGATAATTTGGCGCACCCATGGAATGGCAGCGCGCAAATCCTCGGGCATCTCCTCCCGTGTGGCTTTATATTCGGCATACATCTCATGGCGAAAAGTGGGGGAGTGCACATCAAACACGACGGCTAAATGCGAGGGCTTCTCTTTTTGCAAAAGCTGTTCCAGTGTATTGACAAAGCCCAACATTGTTGAGGTGTTTAGCCCGCTAGAATTATATCGAGGAGCTCGAATGAAAGCGAAGTAGGAACGATAAATGAGCGCATAGGCATCAATGAGGAAAAGACGGTTCATGGGGGGAAGGTAAAAGGTGAAAAGTAAAAAGTAAAAAAGTGATGCTTCGACTGTGCTCAGCAAGCTCACAACTCATAGTTCATAACTCACAACTCAGACAACTATTTTCGGATGATTTGGATTTGTCCGCTGGTGCCGAGTTTGATAATACTGGAGGGTTGGCAAGGGTTGCGGTCATCTTGGCGATAACCCACCACATAGTCCACGGCTGCTTTTATTTCCTCGCTGATTTCGTGGAAGAAGCTGGGTGCGGGCTCGCCGCTGATGTTGGCAGAGGTGGAGACGAGTGGCTTTCTGAACCGTTGAATTAGCCGTTGGGTGAAGGGCTCATTGCTGATGCGTATGCCGATGCTGCCATCCTCGGCAATCAGATTGGGGGCGAGATTTC